>JANXXF010000122.1 GCA_025350775.1 Actinomycetes bacterium | reverse complement strand
CAGCTTGGCGTCGTCGCCGGCGAGCGCGGCATCGGCGACTTCGTACGCCTCCTCGACGGTGTGCGGCACGATCGTGCGCACGGTCTGCTCGCGGTCCCAGGGGCAGTCGCGCCGGAGCCGCTCGGTCAGGAGCTGCAGATCGAGCAGCGCGTCAGCGAGGCCCACGCGTGGATCGCCCCGCTAGCCCGTCGTGGTCGCCGGCGGAACCGGCGGCACGAAGCCGGTCGCGTAGGCGACCTTCTTCTCGAATTCCTTCTTGACGCCTTCGACCCACGCCGTCATCGCCTCGCTGCGCTTCTGCTGCAGGAGCTGCTGACGGATCGTCTCCTGCACCTGCGCGAGCTTCTGCACCGTCTTCGGCTTGACCGCCGAGAGCGCCTGGATGACGTGGTAGCCGAACTGGGTCTTGACCGGCTTCCCGATCGCACCCGTCTTCAGGTCGAACGAGAGCTTGTCGAACTCGGGCACGGTCTGGCCGCGCGTGATCGTCAGCTTGCCGCCGCTCGCCTTGGAGCCGGGGTCGTCGGAGTACTGCTTGGCCAGCGCCGTCCAGTCGCCCTTCGCGCTGAGCGCGGTGACCTTGGTGTACACCACGTCGGCGAGCGCCTTCGCAGCTGCGAGCGCCTTCGCCTCGGCGGCGGCCTTCGCCTTCGGGTCGGCGAGCACCTTGGGATCGGTGACCGCCTTCGGCGAGAGCAGGATGTGGCGGACGTCGCGGCTTTCGGCCTGGGTATACGTCGTCGGGTTCTTGAGGTAGTACGCCTTGACGTCAGCGTCGCCGACCTTCACGTCGGCGGTGACCTTCTTGAAGATCTCCTCCGAGACGATCTGCGCCTGGATGTCGGCGCGCACCTGCTCCTCGCTGAGGCCCTGATCCTTGAGCTGCTTCGTGTACTTCTTGTCGTCGCCGCCGAAGTACTGCTTCTTGATGTCGACGAGGCGCGTGTCGATGCTCTTGTCGGAGATCTTGATGCCGAGGTCGACCGACTTCGCCTGGAACTCGGCACGCTGCACGAGGAACTGCACCGCCTGGTTCTGGAGCGCGATGTACTCGGACGAGCCGGCGGTCGGGAACGGGCGCTTCTGCGACTTGTACGAGCGCTGCGCCTGGTCGAGCAGCGCGGTGAACTGCGTCCGCTTGATATCGACCTTGCCGACCTTCGCGATCGAGCCGGACGAGACCTTGTTCGATCCGCCGCCACCGCAGCCAGCGACGACGATGCCCACGACGGCGAGGACGGCAAGGAGTGGTAGGAGTCTGTGCTTGGTCATAGAAAAAGCGCCGCGAGCAGGTACTTTCCGCTAGGCGGCGCGACGGGCTTCGAGTATAGCATCGACCAGCCGCAGGGCGCTCGCGAAGTCGTCGCCGCGCAGGGAGATCTCTCGGCTCGCAGTCATGTAGACGGCCGTGTCGATGCGCTTGCGCAACTCGGCGAGCTCGCCCGAGCCGATCACGAGCGGGCCTACTGTCGACTTGCCGCCGCGGAAGACGAGATAGTCGGCGCCGAGCACGGCGAGCTTCAGCTTCGCTTCCTGGATCTGGAAGAGGCACTCGACCGGCTCGGGCACCGGGCCGAAGCGATCCTCGATCGCAGCGTGCAGCTCGCGCAGCTCGTCCTCGTCCTCGACCAGCGCGAGCCGGCGGTGCAGGTCGATGCGCAGCGCCTCGCCGCCGATGTACGCGGCCGGAACGTAGGCGTCGACGCGCGCATCCACTCGCACGGGGCGGGTGACGGCACGCCGCTCGCCCGACAGCTCGGCAACGGCCTCGTGCAGCAGCTCGACATAGAGCTCGAAGCCGAGCGCGGCGACATGCCCGGACTGCTCGCCGCCGAGCAGGTCGCCCGCCCCGCGGATCTCGAGGTCGCGCATGGCGATCTGAAAGCCGGCGCCGAGCTCGGTGTGGTCGGCGATCGTCGAGAGCCGGGCACGGGCCTCGGGCGACAGCTCGCTCGCCTCGGGGTAGAAGAGGTACGCATGCGCCGCGACGTCGGAGCGGCCGACACGGCCGCGAATCTGGTAGAGCTGGGCGAGCCCGAGCGCGTCGGCGCGCTCGACGATCAGGGTGTTCGCCTCCGGGATGTCGAGGCCCGACTCGATGATCGTTGTCGAGACGAGCACGTCGGCGTCACCGGCGAGGAAGGTCATCATCTGCTCCTCGAGGTCGCGCTCGCCCATCTGGCCGTGCGCGACGAGGAAGCGCAGCCCCGGGCAGAGCTGCTGGAGCTTGAGCGCGCACTCCTCGATCGTGTCGACGCGGTTGTGGAGGTAGAAGGCCTGGCCGCCCCGCTCCTTTTCTCGCTCGAGCGCCGTCCTGACAAGCTCCTCGTCGTACTCGCCGACATGGGTGCGGATCGGGCGGCGACCCTCCGGCGGGGTCTCGATCACCGAGATGTCACGCAGGCCCGAGAGTGACATGTGCAACGTCCTGGGGATCGGCGTGGCCGAGAGCGCGAGGACGTCGACCTCGAGCCGCAACGAGCGCAGCAGCTCCTTCTGGGCGACACCGAAGCGCTGCTCCTCGTCGACCACGACGAGGCCGAGCTCCTTCGGCACCACGTCCCGCGAGAGCACCCGGTGCGTGCCGATGAGGACGTCGACCTTGCCCTCGGCGTAGTCCTTCAGGACAGCCTTCACGTCGGCCGGCTTGCGGAAGCGCGAGACCATCTCGACGCGGATCGGGAAGTCGCGGTAGCGGTTACGGAACGTGTTCCAGTGCTGCTGGGCGAGCACCGTCGTCGGCACGAGCACGAGCACCTGCTTGCCGTTGACGGCGACGGCGAAGGCGGCGCGCAACGCCACCTCGGTCTTGCCGAAGCCGACGTCGCCGCAGATGAGCCTGTCCATCGGATGCGGCGCCTCGAGATCCTCCTTGACGGCCTCGATCGCGCGGCCCTGGTCCTCGGTCTCGCGGTAGGGGAAGTCGCCCTCCAGCCGCTCGAGCCACTCGTTGGTGAGGTCGTAGGCGATACCGGGCGCCTGCTGGCGCTGGGCGTACAGGGCGATCAGCTCGCCGGCCAGCTCGCGCACCGCCGCACGGGCGCGGGTCTTGAGCAGCTGCCACGCCTTGCCGCCGAGCTTCGAGAGCTGGGGCGCCTTGGCGTCGGCGCCGATGTAGCGGGAGAGCTTGCCGATCTGCTCGTGCGGGACATACAGGCGGTCCTCGCCACGGAAGGCGACGAGCAGATAGTCGCGCGTGACGGAGGCGACCTCCTTCGTCTCGAACCCGAGCAGCTTGCCGACCCCATGGTCCTCGTGGACGACGAAGTCGCCGGTGCGCAGGTCGGCGAACGACTGCAGCGCGCGGCCGACGCGGGCGTCGCTGCGCGGCGGGCGCTTGCGGAAGATCTGCGTGTCCGGCAGCAGCGCGACGCCAAGGTCACGCCAGACGAAGCCGCGCCGGGCCGCCGCCACGACGAAGCGGAGCTCCGGCTCGGCGGCCAGGTCGCGGTCGCTCTCCTCGACCTTCGCCTGCACCTTCTTGACGATGCTCTGCTGGCGGACAGCCTCGCCACGGTGTGGGAAGGCGACGAGCACGTGGACACCGCCGCGCTGGAAGCTCGCCAGCTCGCGCTCGGCCTCGGCGAGACCGCGGGCGGTGATCGCCGGGCGCAGCGCCTCGAAGCTGTGCGGCTGCCCGGCCGGGAACGCATCGAGCTCGGTGACGCGGTCGCCCAGGTCGAACTGCTTGCCGAGCGCCTCCTGCCAGACCTTCTTCACCTCGTCGGGCTGCCAGACGAGATCGGCGCCGCCAGGCAGTGGCTGGACGAGGTCGATCGGCACCGTCGGCCGTGAGCGGTCGCCGTCGCGATCGGTGGTCAGCGGCTCGAGCAGATCGATACGGCGCTCTGCCGCCGGGTAGATAAACGCGTGGTCGAGCGGGCGCAGGGCGCGCTGCGTGAATGGCGAGAACGCGCGGATCGCCTCGATCTCGTCGCCGAACAGCTCGATGCGCAGCGGCTCGCGGCCGGTCGTCGGGAAGATGTCGACGATGCCGCCGCGGATGGCGAAGTGCCCACGCTGGTCGACGCGCTCGACGCGCTCGTAGCCGGCCAGGGCAAGGTGCTCGGCAAGGCTGTCGATGCCCGGCTCCTCCCCCACGCGGATGTCGAGCCGGGCCGGGCGCGCCTCCTTCGGCGGCGACTTCTCGGCGAATGCGAGCGCCGACGCGCAGACGAGGCCACCGAGGGCGAGCACGTCGAGGGCGCGCGCCCGCTCGCCGACGAGGTGCGGCGCCGGCGTGAGGCCGGTCTCCCAGCCGACGCCACGGCCGGGGAAGTAGGCGACCCGCTCCTCGCCGAGGAACCAGGCGGCCGCCTCGGCGGCGTCGCGGGCGTCGGCGTCGTCCGGCAGCACGATCGTCAACGGCTGCCGCAGGTGGTCGTGCAGGGTCGCGAGCAGCAGCGGCAGCGCCGGCTCGGACACGCGCGCACGGGTCGGCAGCTCGGCGGCGAACGCCTGGAAGCGCTCGAACGCAGCCAGCCGGCGGACGAGGACATGGAGGGGTGGACGGTCCATACGGAAGGCCGGAGGGACGCCCCGGCGGGGTCAGTCTAGAGGAGGCACGAGCCGAGGCACGTACGCCAGCAGCTCGCGGCCGTGCTCGTTCAGCCAGCGCCGCTGGGCTGCGAAGCCGGGGCGCGCCTCGGCGACGAGCCGCCAGAAGCCGGCGCCATGGTTCGGCTCGCGGAGATGGCAGAGCTCGTGCACGACGACGTAGTCGAGCACCTCCGGCGGCGCCACGACGAGCCGCCACGAGAACGAGAGCGTCCCCGTCGCTGAGCACGAGCCGAAGCGGGACGTGGTGTCGCGGACGGCCACGCGTGTCGGCCTCACCGCGAGCAGGCGCGCCTCGGTGGCGACGGCGGCTTCGAGCTGCGCCCTGGCCTCGCGCCGGTACCAGCGGTCGACGGCCGCTGCTGCGGCGGCGTCGGGGCCACTCACCACGAGCCGGCCGTCGCGGACGGCGGCGCCAGGCCTGGCGGCCACGGACTCGGGGCCGCCCCCAGCGCCACGCCGCACGACGGGCACCGGCTCGCCGCCGAGCCACACCACGCCCGGCCGGTCGAACCCTAACGCGGACGGCCGGTCGGCCTCGGCCACACGCGCCGCTAGCCACGGCTCCGACGCCGCGAGGAACGCGTCCACCGCGGCCGCGGAGGCGCGCCACGGGACAACGAGCTCCAGCGGCCGCCGGGGCGGCGCCGACAGACGCAGGCGCCGCGCCCGGCGTGACCGCCGGACGTGCACCTCGACGGCGTGGCCGCCCGCGCTGACGAGGCGTAGCAGGGTCAGTCCGCCATCGGCAGGCGCAGGTCGGCGAGGATCTCCTTGGCGGCCAGGATCCCGGTGTCGACGGCGCCGTTGAGGTAGCCCTGGTAGTCGGTCGACGTATGCTCGCCGGCGAAGTGGCAGTTGCCCGACCGCTCTCCCTCGGCTCCCGAGAAGGCGGTGTACTGCCCGACCTTCCAGTACGCGTAGGCGCCGAGCGACCAGGGGTTGCCGAGCCACGCGTCGAGCGTGGCCTTGCCGTTCCACTTGGCCGTGATGCCCGGTAGCACCGGCTCGAGCTGGGCGAGGAACTGCGTCGCCTTCGCCAGCGGGTCGCCGCCGACGAGAGCTGACGCGGCCGCACCGCCCGTGTAGTTGACGAGGATGCCCTGCTCGCCGTCCTGTGCGCGCGTCGCCTCCCACATCGTCTGGAAGCCGGTGTCGGAGTAGGCATCGCCGTTGCAGTCGGCGCGGTACCAGGAGCGCTTCCTGAACTGGAGCTGGAGCTTCGTGTTCGAGCCCATGCCGAGCTGCTGGATGGCGGTCGTCTTGACGGCGTTGAAGCCGGCCTGCGCGAAGTCGACCTGGCTGCGCAACGTCGAGAACGGGATCGCCAGGACGACGTGGTCGGCATCGATCTTGCCGCCGGGGATGCCCTCGACAGCGAGCGTGTACCTGCCGTCACCGTTGAGCTTGATCTTCGTCAGCCTGGCGCCCATGCGGATCTGGCCGTCGAGCTCCTGACCGAGCCGCTGCACGATCAGGTCGTTGCCGCCACGCACCTTGAAGCGCTCGTCCGAGGCTCCGTAGATGTCGAGCTCGGTAGCGAGCGAGCCGCTGAGCAGGTAGATCAGGTTGAGCGAGCTCTGGTCGGTCGTCTCGGCGCCGTACTCGATGTTGTAGGCGACGTCGAGCAGTTGCCCGAGCTTCGAGCCGCTGCCGCCCGGCACACGGCTGTTGATCCAGTCGAGCACGGAGAGGTTGTCGAGTGCCTGGCCGGCAGGCGTGAAGCTGTTGTACAGCGTCGGGTAGCCGGCGGCGGTGCTGTCAGCCTGGAGCGCCGGGTAGACGGCCTGGAAGTCGGCGACGGCGTTGGCGATGGAGTACGGCTGGCCGTCGAAGTAGTAGAGGACGTGGCTGCCACGCGGTTCGGCGCGCAGGACGTCGTCGAGGTCGAGCCCGAGGTCGCGGGCGAGGCGGCGGATCGCGGTGTGCCCGGTGTCGATCAGCTCACCACCGTGCTCGATGATCTGGCCGTCGTCGAACAGGCCGCGGCCCGACCAGCAGCGGCCGCCGATGCGCGTGTTGCCCTCGAGCACCGTGGCGCGGATGCCGCGCCGCTTCAGCCGGTACGCCGCCGTGAGGCCCGCCAGGCCGCCGCCGACGACGACGACGCTCGGGTCGTCCTTCTTGCCGCCGCGCGACGCCTGCGCGAGCGGCGCGAGGCCGCCACCGATTGCCAGGGCGCCCGCGCCGGCGATGCCTGCACGCTTCACGAACTCGCGCCGGGTCGAGCGCGCTGCACGCGCCTCGCCGGCGGCGCCGCTGTCCTGCTCGCCGTCCGCCGCGGCGACCGCGAGCGCTTCCCTGAGACTCCGCATCAGCGGTGTCCGTGCCATCTCTACCACCCCTTGTCTCGACTCCTCCCCGCACCTTGCGGGACGGACAGGTCATCCGCAAGCTGTTCCACGCGGTCGCGCGAGGCACACCGGCTCTCTCGCATGCGATTCATACGGAAGAGGCCGCTTCCAGCCCCCAGCGTCAGCCCCAGGTGCGCCGAATCGCCTCGTCGAGGCCGTCGCTTACGAGGGTCTCGGCGACGTCTCCAGCCCGGCCGACGAGCGCGTCGAGATCGACGTGGGGCTCGAAGCCGCTGAGCACGAAGTCGGCGACGGAGCGCCGGTCGCCGGGGCCGGGCCGCCCCACCCCGATACGCAGCCGCAGGAACTCGTTGGTGCCGAGCACCTGGGCGATCGACTTGAGGCCGTTGTGGCCGGCCAGGCCGCCGCCGAGCCGGGCCTGAAGCTTGCCTTCCTCGAGGTCGATGTCGTCGTGGACGACCAGCAACTCGGCCGGTGGCAGCTTGTAGAACGCGAGCGCGGGGCCGATCGAGCGGCCCGACTCGTTCATGTACGTCTCTGGCTCGAGCAGGATCACGCGCTGCTCGGCCAGACGGGTCTCGGCGAGCTTGCCGTTGAACTTCGACCTGAACGACGTGGACGCGCGCCGGGCCAACTCGTCGACGACGAGCCAGCCGACGTTGTGACGCGTGCGCTCGTACTCGCGACCCGGGTTGCCGAGACCTGCGATGAGCATCGGCCCGGAAGCCGCTTGTTACTCGGTAGCGTCGGGCGAGGCGGCAGCAGCGGCGTCGTCGGCGTCGTCTGACTCGTCGCCGCCCCGCCACTCGTCACCGGCGGTCTGGCGCGTGGCCGCAACGGTCACGACAATCGCGTCGGGATCGTCGAGGATGGCTGCGCCCTTCGGCGCCGCGATGTCGGAGACGCGCAGCGAACCACCAACGTCCAGGCCCGAGATGTCGAGCATGACGTGGTCTGGCAGGTCGGCCGGAATCGCCTCCACGCGAACCTGGTGGAGCACGTGATTGAGCGCGCCGCCCAGCTTCGCTCCCGGCGACTCGCCGACGAGGGTGATCCCGACGGTGCCGACGATCGGCTTGTCGAGCGCGATCTGCAGCAAGTCGATGTGCCGGAGCTTCGTCCTGACCGGATCGGACTGCCATTCCTTGAGGATCGAGGGAACGGCCGCGGCGCCGTCGATCGAGACGTGCAGGATCGCGTGGCGGCCATGTTCGCCCGTCAGCGCTGTGCGCAGAACCCGCTCGTCGACCGCGATCGAGCGCGGAGCGGCGCCGACACCGTAGACGACGCCGGGAATGACGCCCGTGCGACGCAGGCGCTTGACCTCGCGCGACCCGTGCTGGGTGCGCGACTGAACCTCAAGTGTGATTTTCTTACCAGCCACGGCCGGGCAGTGTAGCGAAAGCGTGCGGGCGGAGCTCTCGCTACCGCCGCGCAACGCACCGACACGGCCGCTCGAACGCGCCGGAACCCCCCGTTCGGGTGATTCCGGGGGCGGGTGCGGGGTTCCGTACCGTTCTCATACGAAACGGCTTCGGTGGTCACACAGGGCTGTGCGACAACTCTCTCTGCAAGAAACGTTTACTGCTCATCGCTCACTGGGAGAGTCGATACCAAATGCTCAGCTTCCTCGGTCTCAAGGGTCTCATCGGAACACTCGCGGCTGTCGCTGTCGTCGCCGGTGGCTCCTACGCCTTCACCGCGTCGAACACCGTGCCGACCACACAGGCCGGCCAGGGCACCGGCACCGTCTCCGGCTACACCGTCAGCGCGGTCGGCTACACCCTGAACGCGTCGACACCGACGAACATCGACGCCGTCACCTTCACGATCAGCCCGGCTACCGCGACCACCGTCAAGGCCCAGCTCGTCGCAGCCGGCACCTGGTACTCCTGCACCAACACCGCCGGCGCCGTCAGCTGCGCAACCACCTCGCCGCAGATGACCGTCGCCACCGCCGCGACACTCAACGTCGTCGCCACCGGCTAACCAGCTCTCCTCCCCCAGTGAGACACAGAGGCCCCGGCAACCGCCGGGGCCTCTGGCGTTCCCGGGGCCGACACCGCCGGCGCTCGCCGGCAAGCGGGATCAGCCGTAGCGTGATCGGCGTGCGCCCGGATGCCGCGGCGGCAGGTGCGGCCTAACGTCGGTGGCGCGGACACGGCAAGGTCACACACGAGCAGGCTGCTCGCTAACGCCGTCGCGGCGCCGTCGGGTGCGCTGGCGCTGGCCCCAACGCCTTACTGAGGCAAGGCAGCGGCCCCCGTCGGGGGGCGCT
>JANXXF010000079.1 GCA_025350775.1 Actinomycetes bacterium | reverse complement strand
CGCCGACGGCCCGGCCGGCCCGGGCGCGGCGCCGCTCGTGCGAGCCGCCCATCGCGCCGCCTTCAAGGTGACCGACGACATCGGCCGCCGCTTCCAGTTCAACACGCCGATCGCCGCGGTGATGGAGCTTGTCAACGAGCTGACCGGGCACGCGTCTGAGCCGGGCGCCCGCTTTGCCGCCGAGACGGCGGTCAGCCTGATCCAGCCGTACGCGCCGCATCTCGCCGAGGAGCTGTGGCAGCGGCTCGGCCACACGACGCCCTCGTACTCGGCGCCCTGGCCCGTGGCCGACCCGGCCCTGCTCACCAGCGACACCTTCGAGCTCGTGCTGCAGGTCAACGGCAAGGTGCGCGATCGTGTCGAGGCCGCCGTCGGCGTGGCGAACGAGGAGCTCGTCGCGCTGGCCAAGGCGAGCGAGAAGGTGCAGGCACACCTGGTTGGCCGTACGATTCGCAAGGAGATCGTGGTGCCCGGGAAGCTCGTCAACCTCGTGGTCGGCTAGCGCGATGCGCGCGCGCGGCCCCGTCCTGCTCGGCCTGCTGTTCTGGCTGGCGGTGCGGCCGCGGGCGATCGCCTGGGGCGCGACCCCGGAGGACAGCGGCAGGCGGCTGCCCGGTGACGACCTGATTCCGAGCTCGCCGCGCTCGTCGACGATGATCATCACCATCCGCGCGCGGCCGCCGGAGATCTGGCCGTGGCTCGTGCAGATGGGCTATGGCCGCGCCGGCTGGTACTCGTACGACCGCATCGACAACGGCGGGCAGCCGAGCGCCGACGAGATCCATCCCGAGTGGCAGGAGCTCGCCGTCGGTGACCGCATCCCGTCGTCGTCGCGGTCGTGGTTCGAGGTCGTGGCCTGCGAGCCGAACCGACACCTGGTGCTGCGCGGCGCCTTCGACTTCCTGCTGAAGACCTCCTATCCCGGGGCGAACGGGCTGCCGACTTTCGGGTCGGACGGGACGTGGGCGCTCGTCCTGGAGGAGCGCTCCGACGGGACGACGCGCCTGGTCGCGCGCGTGCGCGGCCGGAGCCGGCCCGCCTTCTTGTTCCGGCTGATCGGGCCGTTCATCACCGATCCCGGGCACGTGCTGATGCAGCGCCGTCAGCTGGCCGGCATCAAGCAGCGCGTCGAGGCGGCCGCCGGCGCGCCGCGCGGGTGAGCCGGCGCCCCTGAGACCGCGCCCATGAGCCCGCGCCGCTGAAGCTGCCGGCTACTCGCCGTTGAACTCGGCGATCGCGGCTTCCCAGCGCTCGAGCGCACGCTCGACGTGGGAGCGGCCACCCGACGGCAGCCAGGGGGCTGCGCGCCTGACACCGGCAGCGTGGACGCGCTCGATCGCCGCGGGGTCGGACGGCATGCCCAGCATGTGCACCTCGACCGGCCGCTCGGCGCGCGCGAAGAGCTCGGCGATGCGGTCGGTCAGCTCGGCGTCGGGGCTGTAGTTGGGGAGCCACGCGTCACCGAAGGCGAGCACGCGGTCGAGCACCTTCGGGCCGTGGCCGCCGACGAGGATCGGCGGGTACGGCCGCTGGGCCGGCTTCGGATACGACACCACTCCGTCGAACGAGACGAACGTGCCGTGGTAAGTCGCCTCATCCTGCGTCCAGATCGCCTTCATCGCCTCGATCCGCTCCTGCAGCAGCGCCATGCGCGTGCGCGGGTCGGTGCCGTGGTGGCGCATCTCCTCGTGGTTCCAGCCGGCGCCGACGCCGAAGTCGAAGCGCCCCCCGGAGAGGTGGTCGATGCTCGCGACCTCCTTGGCGGTGATGATCGGGTCGCGCTCGATGACGAGGCAGATGCCGCTGCCGATGCGGAGCTTCGTCGTGACGACGGCTGCCGCCGTGAGCGCAACGAACAGGTCGTACGTGCGCGCGTACTTGCGTGGGATGTCACCGCCGCCCGGGAAGGGCGTCTCGCGGCTCGCCGGGATGTGGGTGTGCTCGGCCAGGAGCAACGAGGTCTGCCCGTGCTCCTCGAGCAGCTGGGCGAGCTGCGCAGGGCCGATGCCGTCGTGAGTCGCGAAGTAGCCAACGCCGAATTCCATACCGGGAAAGCTACCACGGGACGGATCGGGGTCGTTCCGTGCCCGGGTGTCGCAGCTCCGGCCCAGGTCTGGCACATTTGCTCCGGTCATTCCCCGGCAGAGTGGCGGGATGGAGATCACCGGCCAGCTCACCCGGCAGCGGGCGCTCATCGGGGCAGGGGTGCTGCTGGTGGCGCTCGTCGGGGGCGGCAAGCTGCTGCTCGGATCGGGCGCGGCGAGCGCGCCTGTGCGGGTCGCGGGGCCGCCCGTGGCCGGCTCCGCTCCTGCCGATGGCTCCGTTCCCGCCGGCGGCTCGCCGACGGGCACCGCCGCGACGCCCGGTCTCCCCGCTGCCCGCTCGCGCCCTGTGCTGGTGATCCACGTCGTTGGCGCCGTGCGTCGCCCGGGCCTCTACCGCCTCGCCGAGGGTGCTCGTGCCGCCGACGCGGTCAGCCGGGCCGGCGGCCCCACCGCCAACGCCGATCTCGAAGCAATCGATCTCGCGGCGCCCATTGCCGACGGCCAGCAGGTC
>JANXXF010000070.1 GCA_025350775.1 Actinomycetes bacterium | reverse complement strand
CCGGCTACCGCAGCTTCGCGCCGGCCACCACGGCAGGCAACAAGCTCTACGCCTTCACCCCGGGCGGCAACTGAGCCGACCCGACGCAGTCTGCGCCGGCCCACAGCAGCACGGGCCGGCGCAGGCAGCGTCGGGTGATCCTGGCGGCCCGGCCGTAACGGCCGCTGCGGCTATGCCGACTCTTCGGCGAGCTCGTCGACATCACCTCGAGCAGCGCTCCCTCGATGATCGAGCGCAGGCCGCGTGCGCCGGTCTGCCGCTCGAGCGCCTTGTCGGCGATCTCCCAGAGGGCGTCATCGGTGAACACCAGCTCGATCTCGTCGTAGGCGGTGGTGATGTAGACGACCGGGGCGGCGGCGGCTGAGTCGGGCGCCATGGCCGAAGGCGACCCGGCACAGCGCGTCGCGACATGCGCCCTACCCGAAGTCGAGGAACTCCTCGAGGATGTTGCGGCGCCGCTTCGGCTTGCGCTTGCCCTCGTACTCGACGTCGTCGTCGTCGTCGCGGTCGAAGCTCCGGGGGCCGGTGTCGCCGCGCACCTCGCGGAGGAAGTCCTCGTCGGCGACGCGCTCCGCCGCGATCAGCTTGTCGAGCTCGCCCCGGTCGAGCCAGATGCCGCGGCAGTCGCGACACGCGTCGATGAGGACGCCGCTCCGCTCGATCTCGGTGAGAGGCCCACTGCAGGAGGGACAGGTCGTTGTGCTCATGTACGAAACAGTAGTCGCGATTTGTATGGCCTCTGTAAAGGGGGCGGGGACGGTCTGTGAAGATGCCCGCATGCACGCCCGCGTGACCCGCATCACCACTGACCTCGCCGACCTGACCGACGACCTGCTCGCCTTCCGCGCCGCCGTGATCGGCCAGGCGCAGGCGAGCCCCGGCTACCGCGGCGCCCTCGACCTGATCGACCGGGAGACCGGCCGCGCCGTCGCGATCACGCTCTGGGAGACCGAGGCCAACCTGCGCGCGTCAGAGCGCGCCCGCAAGGGCCTGCCCGGCGGCGGCCCGGAAGCGCCGTCCGTCGAGACGTACGAGGTCGTTCTGCGCGACCTCCCGCCGGCGTAGCGGGCAAGGCCGGCGCGCTCAGACGCGCTGCGGCGTCGAGATGCGCGCGCACGGCGTGCTCGCCGACGGGTAGAGGCCGTAGATGACCTCGCGATCGAGGTCGACGCCGCCCGGCCAGGCCAGCGTGTGCGAATCCTCGTCGAGGAAGGCCTCTGCGAACCGTTTCGGATCGCGAAGCACTCTGAAGACGCCCTTATCGAGCACCGGCTCGATGTCCACGTCGCGCACCTCGCCGTCGGCGAACGAGCAGCGCACCGTATACGGCTCGAGCGGGACGACAGAGATCATCGGCGGCGCGAGCGTCACGGCAGCGGCTCCACCCGACGCACAGGTTGCATCGCCTTCGCGAGCCGCCAGTTCTCCTCCAGCTCGTCCCGGTGAAGGATGATCCACTCTCGCACGAGGCGCAGCGCGCGTGGCGGGATCACCCCGCGCATCAGTTCACCGCCCGCAAGGCCGACCTTCGCCTCCTGTCCGGCGTACTCAACGTGGAGGTGCGGAGGATCGTGGTCGTCGAAGAACATCTTGATAACGATGCCATAGAACACGGAGAGCGTCGACACGCCCGCCGACGGTATGCGCACCGGAGCGCCCCGACAAGATGGCCGATCGAGCCCCGCCGCTGAGGGCCATGTCCCGACAAGAGAGCGCGCCCCTCCGGGCGCCCCCGCCCTACGCCGACTCTTCGGCGAGCTCGTCGAGCAGGGCGCCACCGCCGCCACGGGCGACGAGCGTCGGGCGTTGCCCCTTCGAGATCGTCTCCTTCGTGATCACGCACTTGGCGACGTCTTTGCGGGACGGCAGCTCGAACATCACCTCGAGCAGCGCACCCTCGATGATCGAGCGCAGGCCGCGTGCGCCGGTCTGCCGCTCGAGCGCCTTGTCGGCGATCTCCCAGAGGGCGTCATCGGTGAACACCAGCTCGATCTCGTCATACGCGAAGAAACGGTGGTACTGGCGGGTGAGCGCGTTGCGCGGCTCGGTCAGGATCTGCACGAGGTCGTCGCGGCGCAACTGGTGCACCGTCGAGATGACCGGCAGGCGCCCGACGAACTCGGGGATCAGCCCGAACGCGAGCAGATCCTCGGGCATCACCTGGGCGAACAGGTCGGTCTGCAGGCTCTCCTGCTTGGAGTGGACGTCGGCGCCGAAGCCGATCGCGTTCTTACCGGTGCGGCGCGCGATGATCTTATCGAGCCCGGCGAACGCCCCGCCGCAGATGAAGAGGATGTTCGTCGTGTCGATCGAGAGAAACTCCTGGTGCGGATGCTTGCGCCCGCCCTGCGGCGGCACCGACGCGACCGTCCCCTCGAGGATCTTCAGCAGCGCCTGCTGGACGCCCTCGCCCGAGACGTCCCGGGTGATCGACGGGTTGTCCGACTTGCGCGCGATCTTGTCGACCTCGTCGATGTAGATGATCCCGGTCTCGGCCTTCTTGATGTCGAAGTCGGCCGCCTGAATCAGCTTGAGCAGGATGTTCTCGACGTCCTCGCCGACATAGCCGGCCTCGGTGAGCGCCGTGGCGTCGGCGATCGCGAAGGGTACGTTGAGCAGCCGGGCGAGCGTCTGCGCGAGATGCGTCTTGCCGCAGCCGGTCGGGCCGAGCAGCAGGATGTTCGACTTCTGCAGCTCGACGCCGTCGTCGCCGCCCATCTGCACGCGCTTGTAGTGGTTGTAGACGGCGACGGCCAGGGTGCGCTTCGCATCCTCCTGGCTCACCACGTACTCGTTGAGCAGCGCGTGGATCTCCTTCGGCTTCGGCAGGTTGTCGAAGTCAAGGGTGGTCGGAGCCGTCAGCTCCTCGTCGATGATCTCGTTGCAGAGATCGATGCACTCGTCGCAGATGTAGACGCCGGGGCCGGCGATCAGCTTCTTGACCTGCCGCTGGCTCTTCCCGCAGAAGCTGCAGAGAAGCTGCTCGTTTCCATCGCTCGCTCGGGCCACATCTCTCCTTGTACATCGAAAATCGGGATCGCGCCAGACCCCGGACGGAGGATCAGCGGTGCTTGATCACGGCGTCGATGACGCCGTAGTCCTTCGCTTCGTCAGCCGTCATGAAGTAATCGCGGTCCATATTCGCCGCGACCTTCTCGAGGGCCTGCCCCGTGTGCAGCGCCATGATCTCCTCGAGCTTGCGCTTGAGGGCGAGCGTTTCGCGGGCATGGATCTCGATGTCGGTCGCCTGTCCCTGGAACCCTCCCCACACCTGATGGATCAGGATCTTGGAGTTCGGCAGGGCCCGCCGCTTTCCCTCTTTCCCGCCGGCCAGCAGCAGGGCGCCCATGCTCATCGCGATGCCGACGCAGATGGTCGACACGTCCGGCTTGATGAACTGAATGGTGTCGTAGATCGCGAGGCCGGCGTACACCGAGCCGCCCGGCGAGTTGATGTAGATCGAGATGTCCTTGTCGGGATCCTCCGACTCGAGGTGCAGCAGCTGGGCGACGATCAGGTTCGCGACCTGGTCGTCGATCGGCGTGCCGAGGAAGATGATCCTCTCGTTCAGGAGCCGGGAGTAGATGTCGAAGGCGCGCTCGCCGCGCGACGTCTGCTCGACGACCATGGGAATCAACGGGCTCATGCTGGCTCCTTGCTGCCGGGTGTCCACAACTTGGGTGCGGCGGCTGCCTTCTCCGCCTGCTCCTTCTCGGGTGTCCAGATCGCCTCGCGTGCGGCGGCGACCTCCATCGGAATGCGCTTCACTTCGGTGACGATACGGTCGAGAGCACGGGAGAGGCGCATGTCGTCGCGAAGGTCTCCGGCGCCACCGTGCATAAAGATCTGATCGACCGTTGCCTCGACGTCTTCAACGTCACCCTGCGAGGCGACCTGCTCGCGCACGACCTCGCGCAGCTCCTCGTCGGTGACGTCGATGGCGAGCTGCTCGGCGACGGCCTCGAGCGCCAGCTCGCGCGCCAGCGCGTCACGGGCCTCGGTGCGGGCGTCCTCGACGAACTGCTGCGGCGTGATGTTGTTGGCCTGCAGGTACATCTCGGGCGGCAGGCCGCGACGGCGCAGCCACTCGATGCGCGCGTTGACGAGCTCGGAGGCGCGCACTTCGACGAGCGAGTCGGCCGGCGCCACCTTCGACGCCTTTGCCAGCGCATCGGCGACGGAGAGCCGGAAGTCGGCCTCGATCTCCTGCTCGATCTGCTCCTTCAGCTTCGCCTCGATGTCGGCGCGCAGCTCGGCGAACGTGTCGAACTCGCTCGCCGCCTTCGCCAGCTCATCATCGGCGGGCGGCAGCACCTTCTCCTTCAGATCCTTGACCGTGGCGGTCAGCTTCAGCTCCTGGCCCTCGCGGGTCGGGTAGTCGATCACGCGCTCGTCGCCGGCCTTCATCCCCTGCAGCGCCTGCTCGAGCGCCGGCAGCACGCGGCCGATGCCGAGCTCGAGCACGAGGTCACGCTGACCCTCGCCCTCGTCGTCGACGAGGTCGACGACGATCGTGTCGCCCGCCTGGGCGCCGCGACCGTCGACCGGGATCAGCTCGGCAACCATGCGCTGCAGCTCCTCGATCTCCTGCTGCACGAGCTCGTCCGGCACCGACGCGTCCGGGACGCCGACCTCGAGCGTCGTCCAGTCCGGCACGACGGCCTTCGCCTGCACGTTGAACTCGGCAGTGAACGTCCACGGCACGTCGCTCGACAGCGGCAGCTGGAAGTCGTACTCGGGGCGAGTGGTCGGGCGCAGGCGGCTCTTCGTCGCCGCGAAGCGGAACCAGCCGCCGATATGCGTGGAGACAGCCTCGCCGAAGATCCGCTCCTTGCCGAGCTTCGAGACGAGAACGGGCAGCGGGATCTTGCCCTTGCGGAACCCGGGGATCTTCACGGACTCCGACAGGTCGCCGGCGGCGTGCTCGACCGCGTGCTTCAGATCGTGCACCGGGACCTCGACGGTCAGCCGCACACGATCGTTACCCAGCTCCTCTGCCGTTGTCTCCACGGGTGGATTCAAGCACAGGGGTACCGGGTGGCCGTGGGACACCCGCTACTTTTCGGGGCACACTCGCGTTCTGCGGACGGCGCCGGCTGCGCGGCCGTTTTCGCGAGCTCGGGCGGAGACGCCTGGGTGGAAGGCTCGCGAAAACGGCCGCGCTGCCCGCGCCGTCCGCAGAACGCGAGTGTGCCCCGAAAAGTAGCGGGTGTCCCACGGCCACCCGGTACCCCTGTGCTTGAATCCACCCGTGGAGACAAC
>JANXXF010000063.1 GCA_025350775.1 Actinomycetes bacterium | reverse complement strand
CGCCCGCACCCACCGTGTGGATGTCGACCGTGGGCAGCCGGATCGGCAGGCCGCCGACACTGCGCTCGCGCGAGCGGTTGGCATGGCCGTCCGAGATCCAGCAGACGTCGGTGGAGGTGCCGCCCATGTCGAAGGCGATCGCGGTGTCAACCCCGGCGAGGCGGGCGATGCGGGCCGCGCCGACAGCGCCGCCCGCAGGCCCGGAGACGAGGATCAGCGCCGGGTGCGCGGCCGCCTCGGCAACGGTCGCGACCCCGCCCGAGGAGAGCATCACCAGCGGCTCGGGCAGCCCGGCCTCGGCGCAGCGGCTGGCCAGCGCCTCGAGGTAGCCGCGCGCCACCGGGCCGAGATAGGCGTCGGCGGCGGTGGTCGAGGCGCGCTCGTACTCGCGGAACTCGGGGGCCACCTCGTGCGACGCGACGACGTGGACGCCGGGGAAACGCTCGCGCAGCGCCGCCGCGACGGCCTGCTCGTGCGAAGGGTCGCGGAAGGCGAACAGCAGGCAGACGGCGACGGCCTCCGCCCCGCCGAGGTCGGTCGGCAGCGTCGAGAGGTCGAGCGGCGTGAGCACCCCGTCGGCGCCGATCCGCTCGGTGACGCCGTAGGAGCGCTCGACCGGGACGAGCGGCTCCGGATGGCGGTCGCCGAGCCGGTAGAGGTGCGCCCGCGTCTGGCGGCGGAGGTGGAGGACGTGCTCGAAGCCCTCGGTCGCGACGAGCGCGGTCGGCGCGCCCTTGCGCTCGAGCAGTGCATTGGTGGCGATCGTGGTGCCGTGCGAGAAGCGATCGAGGTCGTGCGCGCCGACGGCGGCCGCGGCAGCGACGACGGACTCGTCCTGGCGCCCGCGGCGCGTCGTCACCTTCGCCGTGACGATGCGGCCGTCGTCGAGCAACACCGCGTCGGTGAAGGTGCCGCCGACGTCGATGCCGAGGATGCGGGTCACGCTGGGAGTCGCCGGGTCGCCATGGCCGCAAGCCTAGTCGGGCGGGAAGGGCCGACCGCGGGAGTCCGTGCCTCGCCGCAGGCGGATCCGCGGATTCTCCGAGGGCGGCCGCGCCGGCGCGCCCGAACATCGCGAGCTGCGGCTGCGGGAGGTCGACGCCGACGTATTGCAGGCGTAGCGGCGCCTGGCGGTACCGCCTAGCCCCCGCTCACGTCTTCCCCGTCGAGGAAGCGCCCGTAGAACGCGGCCGTGTCGGCGAGCCGCGCCGGCGAGCTGAGGCCGATCGCGCCGGGCACGAGCGCCGCCGCGACCGGCGTGAGCGCGTCGAGCGGATCCTTCGGATGCGTCGTGACGAGCGTGCGGGCGGCCAACTTCGGCAGGCTGGTGGCGGCGTCCCACTCGAAGGCGGCGCGGTAGGCGAGCGCGTAGGTGCTGCCGCTCTTGAGGAACTCGACCACCGCCGGCTGTAGCTGCTCGGCGGTGCGCACCGGGAAGTCGAGGGCGTGCTCGCGGTCGCGCTTGTACCAGGGGAACCACAGCGTGCTGTCGCGCGTCCAGGCCCAGGCGGCGATCAGGTGGGTGCCGTCCCAGCGTGGCGCGAGGTCGATGAAGTAGTTGGCCATGAAGTCGGCGACGGTGTCGGCGTCGAACATCGCGACGCCGTCGAGGATGAGGTTGCCGACCCGCTCGGGGGCGAGCAGGGCGACCTCGGCGGCGATGGCGGCGCCGGTGTGGGTGCCGTAGAGGTCGAACTCGGTGATGCCGAGGTCGTCGAGCGCGGCGACGACGACGGGGGCGTAGTCCCGGATGCCGGGGCGCGCGAACTGCGGGTGGCGGTCGCGGTCGGGCTTGTCGGAGTCGCCGTTGCCGAGCGTGTCGAAGGCGATCAGCGGGCGCTGCGCCGCCAGCGCATTCATCAGCGGCTCCAGCATCAGCGACGAGGTCGGCGAGCCGTGCAGCAGCACGAGCGGGCGGCCGGGGGCGTCGTTGCGGCGGCGCACGAGCAGCTGGCCGAACGGGGTGCTGGCGTAGTCCTTGGTGATCTGGCCGGGGCGGGGTTCGGGCCGGACGACCGGGGGCGCGGGGTCGCTGGTGACGATCTCGGCGAGCAGGTCGCCGATGCCCTGGTGCACCGCCGCGCTGTCTCCGGGCAGCCGCACGCCGCGCACGTTCGCCGCGTCGGCGGGCAGCCGGTCGAGGTGCGCGACGAGCATGTCGCGCTCGCCCACCGCGACGATCACCGGGCACTGCACCGCGTGCAGGGCAGCGTCGGCGCTGTACGCGAGGGCGGCCTGGTAGCTGAGCGCGTAGCTCGGCGTGGCCCGCAGCAGGTCGAGCGCGCCGTCGTGCATGCCGGGCAGGATCGACGGGTGCGAGAGGTCGCTGCTGAGGCGCGTCTCGGGGCTGCGCCGGTACCAGGGGAAGTACATCTGGCCGTCGCGGCGGATCGACCACAGCTGGGCGAGATGGCCGCCGTCGAGGCGGGGCGTGAGCGCCGGCGTGTAGTTGGCGAGCAGGTCGGCGCGATCCTCGGCGGCGAACATCGGCAGGCCCTCCAGCACAACGCCGCTGACGCGGCCGGGGCTCTGCGCGGCGAACTCGAGCGCGATGCAGGCGCCGGTGTGGTTGCCGTAGACGGCGCAGCGGTCGAGGCCGAGCGCGTCGAGCTCGGGGCCGCAGGCGGCTGCGTAGTCGGCGATCGTGGGGCTCTCGACGGCAAGCGGCTCCGAGAGGCCGTATCCGGCCGTGTCGAGGGCGATCACGGTGAACCGCGCCGACAGCGCCGTGATCAGCGGCAGCAGCGCGGCGGACGAGCGCGGCGACTCGTGCCGCAGCACGACGACCGGGCCGGCGCCGGCACGGCGGTAGTGCACCTGCCGCCCGTCCGCGTTGACGAAGTGCCTGGTGATCTCCAAAGTCGCTTCCTCCTGTTGCTCGCCGGTGCTGAGGTAGTTCAGAGCGGTTCGACTACGGCACCCAGCGGTCGCCGGCCGGGGTGATCATCAGCTCGTGCGTCCAGCCGCGCGGCGACTGGCTGTGGAGGTACGCGACGGCGGCGGCGACGTCCTCGCCGGTGGTCGAGTACTCGGCGGGCTTGCCCTCGAGGATGCCGGCGGTCTTGCCGCTCTCGATCACCGCGTCGACGACGAGCAGCGCCGCATGGACGCCCTGCTCGCGCAGCTCCTGGGCGACGGCCTGCAGCAGACCCTTGGTGGCGAAGGCGCCGGCGGCCCAGGGGCCGCGACCGGGCATGCCGCGGCGGGACGAGCCGCCGGTGACCTGGATCAGCGTGCCGTGGCCCTGGCCGCCCAGGGTGGCGGCGGCGATGCGCGTGACGTCGAAGATGGCGGGGATCAGGTCGCGCACGTACGGATCCATCGCGGACGGGCCTGCATCGGCCAGGTGGGTGCCGTAGGGGACGCCCTGCAGGCTCGGCGAGATGGCGTTGACGACCAGGTCGAGGGAGCCGCCGCCGAGCGCCGCGCGGGCCTCGGCGAAGGCCCGCTCGGCCTCGCCCGGGTCGCCCGCGGAGGCCCGGATGCCGACGGCGCCGGGGACGGCCGCAGTGAACGCGGCAACTTCGAAGTTACGGAAGATGTTGCATAGTAGCATTATGACGGCGGGAGTTACGAGTGGTAAGTCAGCGCAAGCGCGACAAACGTTGTCCCTTGAACACGATACCATGAATCGAAGAC
>JANXXF010000042.1 GCA_025350775.1 Actinomycetes bacterium | reverse complement strand
CGCCCGTGGTGGGTGCACGGCTCGAGCGAGACGTAGATCGTGGCGCCGCGCGCCCGCTCGCCGGCGACGGCGAGGGCGATCGGCTCGGCATGCGGCTCGCCGCGGCGCATGTGCCAGCCCTCCCCCACCACCTCGCCGTCGCGCACAACGACGGCGCCGACGACGGGGTTCGGCGGGGCGGTGCCGCGGCCGCGCTCGGCGAGCTCGACGGCCCGCTCGAGGAAGGCGAGGTCGGCGGCGTTCACCGGCGGGCGGCCACGCCGGTGGCGGCGGAGGCGGCGAGGGCGCGGTAAGCGGCGGCCGGGTCGGGCTCGGCGAAGACAGCGTTGCCGGCCACCAGCAGGGCCGCCCCGGCCTCACACACAGCGGCGATGTTGGCGGCGCCGATGCCGCCGTCCACCTCGATCGGGACGTGCGTGGGCAGCAGCCGGCGCAGCTCGCGGATGCGCTCCATGGCGTCGGGCAGGAAGGCCTGGCCCGAGTAGCCCGGGAAGATGCTCATGCAGACCACGAAGTCGACGGCGGCGGCGGCGCGAGCGGCGTCGGCGACGGCCGTCCCGGGGCTGAAGGCGAGGCCCGGCACGAGGCCCAGCCCGCGCGCGTGTGCAGCGGCGGCGGCGGGATCGGCGCAGGCCTCGATATGGAACGAGACGGTGTCGCCGCCCGAGGCGGCGATCTCGGCGAAGTGGTGCTCGGGGTTGTCCACCATCAGGTGGCAGTCGAGGACGCCGCCGGCGGCATGGATCGCCGGCGCGATCGAGCGCAGGACGATCGGGCCGATCGTGACAGGCGGGATGAAGTGGCCGTCGCCGACGTCGAAGTGGAACACGCGGGCGCCCGCCGCGAGCAGCGCTTCGATCTGCGCTCCGAGGCGCATGAAGTCGGCGGCGTACAGCGAGGGCAGCACCTCGACGCCGCCGCGGGTCCAGGCGTCCCAGCCCATGCCGCTGATCCTACGCCGCCGGCACGCGGAGGCGCGCGATGAAGAAGCCGGCGGTGCCGTGCCGGTGCGGCAGCGTCAGCAGCAGCTCGGGCCGGCGGGGATGGCGGAAGGCGGGCCACTCGGCGCCCAGGTCGTCGAGCTCGAGGCCACACGCATCGACGATCTCCTCATTCTCGGCGGCGTTGACCGCGCAGGTCGAGAACGTGACGAGGCCGCCTGGCCGGACGCGCTCGGCGGCGGCGCGCAGCAGCTCGAGCTGCAGCTCGGGCAGGGGCTTCGACTTCCAGCGCAGATCCGGGCGGAAGGCGAGGACGCCGATGCCGGAGCAGGGCGCGTCGACGAGCGCGCGGTCGAAGCCGCCAAGCTCGGCGGGGAGCCGGCGGCCGTCGGCCTGCACGACCCGGACGTTGGTGGCGCCGAGGCGCCGGCAGGTCTCCTCCAGCTCGCGGGCGCGGCCCTCGTTCAGCTCGACGGCGACCACCTCGGCCGCCCACTGGGCGAGCTGCGTGGCCTTGCCGCCGGGTGCGGCGCAGAGGTCGAGGACGCGCTCGCCGTCGCGCACGCCCACCGCGAGGCCGGTGAGGATCGAGGCGCGGCTCTGCGGCTGGATGAGGCCGGCGGCGAGCGCCGCCTCGTCGATGCGCTCGACGCGCAGCGCGCCCGGGATCAGCGGGTCGGCCTCGCCGGCGACGGCGGCACCGTCCCGCAGCCCGTTGCGGCGGACGACGGTCTCGGGCGCCTCGTTCTGGGCACGCATCAGCTCGAGCGCCTCCTCGGGGCCCCACTCGCGCCACCAGGTCTCGGCGATCCAGTCGGGGTACGAGTGCTTGAGGGCGGCCTCGAGCGCGGTGCTCTCGGGGAGGGCCGCGATCAGCGGCCGGATGCCCTCGGCGAGGCGGCGGCCGACCGCGTTCGTGAAGCCGACGGCGCTCTCCAGCCGCGCGCGGCGCACGAGGCCGACCGACTCGGTGACGACGGCGTAGGCGGGCACCTGGTCGAGATAGCCGAGCTGGTAGGCGGCGATGCGCAGGGCGGCGCGCACCTGGGGGTCGAGGCGGGCGATGGGCCGGCGCGCGAGCGTCTCGATGGCGTGGTCGAGCGTGCGCCGGCGCTGGACGGTGCCGAAGGCGATCCGCTGGGCGAGGCCACGGTCGCGGCTGTCGAGCCCCTCGGCGGCGGTCTCGAATGCGCGGTCGGCGTACGCGTCCTGCTCGAACACGCGCAGCACGACCTCGTAGGCGGTGGCGCGGGCAGGCGACGGCTTCATGCGCGCACCCCGCGCAGGAACTCCTCGGCGCTCATGCGGCGCTTGCCGTCGGGCTGCAGCTCGAGCAGCTCGAGCCCGCCCTCGACGATGGTGCCGGGACGGCCGGCGTCGGGGCCGGCGGGCCGCGCCGACCAGACCGTGACCGGCCGGCCGCGCACGACCGCTCGCGCCCCGATGTGCGGCGACAGCGCGCGGATGCGGTTGAAGGTGACGACCGTCGGCTCCGACCAGTCGATCTCCCGATCGGCGGGGCCGAGCTTCGCCGCGTAGGTGACGCCCTCGGCCGCCTGGGGCGTGAAGCGCGGCTCGGGGATGACGTCGAGCAACAGCTCGACCGCGAGCTCGGCGCTGCGAGCGTAGATGACGCCGGCGTCGTCGTGCGGGCCGACGGGGAACGCACGCTGCGCGGCGATCGGGCCGGCGTCGAGCGCCTCGACGGTCTCGTGGATGGTCACGCCGGTCTCGGTGTCGCCGGCCAGCAGGCCGCGCTCAACGGGGGCAGCGCCGCGCCAGCGTGGCAGCAGCGACGGGTGCACGTTGAGCCAGAGCGCCTGCCCGAGCAGGTCTGTCGGAACGAGCAGGCCATAGGCGCAGACGACCACGACGTCGGCGTCGACGGGGGTGTGGGCGTCGAGGCGCTCGGGCTGGCGCACCTCGATGCCGAGGCGCTCGGCGACGAGCTTGGCCGGGGGCGCGCCGAGCTTGCGGCCGCGGCCCTGCGGCCGGTCGGGCCGCGTCAGCAGCCAGGCGACGGGGCAGCGGGCGGCGAGGCGCTCGAGCACGTCGGCCCCGAGCGGCGCCGTGGCGGCGACGGCGATGCGGCGGTGCGCGCTCAGTCGAGCGTCGGCTGCGGACGCAGCGCCTTGAGCGCGCCGCGGCGGCTCTCGCGGTCGGTGCGGTCGATGATGAGCACACCGTCGAGGTGGTCGAGCTCGTGCTGGACGACGCGGGCGCCGAGGCCTGCCAGCTCGAGCCGAAGCGCGGCACCCGTCACGTCCTGGCCCTCGAGGGTGACGGTGGTGGGCCGCTCGACGGGCACGAGCACGCCCTGCAGCGAGAGGCAGCCCTCGTCGTCGGGCTCCGCCTCGCCGCCCGCTTCGACGATTACCGGGTTGACGACCGCGATCGGCTCCTCGTCGTCCTTGGTCTGGAAGACGAACAGGCGGCGCAGGATGCCGACCTGGGGGGCGGCCAGGCCGACGCCGCTCGCGTCGGACATCAGGTCGGTCATGCGCTCGACCAGCCGCGCCAGATCGTCGTCGAACGAGGTGACCTCGTGCGCCCGCAGACGCAGCACCGGGTCGCCCCACTGGCGGATCTGGGCGATCGCGACGCGGCGGCGGAGCTCCGCTTCGGCGTCGAGCTCGCGGTCGACGACCTGCCCGTGCTCGTCGTGGCCGTCGAGCTCGTCCTGCTCCTCGAGTGTCTCTGCCTGCTGCTCGCTCACGGGCGCCAAGTGTAGCGACCGGGCTTTCGGCGCGTCCCGGAGGGTCGCTACCGCGTGCTCAGACTGAATCCGGCGCTCGGCGCGGGCGATTCATCCCGTCCAGGCTCGCCCCGCGATCACGCCGGGCGCCCCCGCGATCAGGCCGAGCGCCGGATTCAGGCTCAGAGGCTCTGCGGGTCGACGTCGACGACCGCTGTGAGCGCGTCGCGGCGCATCGCGGGCGCTGCCGCGGCGAGCAGCGCGGCGGCCTGCGCCGCCACCTGCCGGGGCACGTCGGTCTTGGCGATCAGCTGCGCGCGGTGGCGGCCGCGCCGGCGCAACAGCGGCGCCGGCCCGACGACGGTGCACCCCTGGAGGCGCCCGCGCAGCTCCCGCAGCAGCAGCAGCGGCGGCTCCGCGAGCGGGCCTGCCACGAGGATGCGCACGAGGTGGCCGTAGGGCGGGTAGCCGAGCTCGCGGCGGCGCTCCAGCTCACCTTCGTTGAAGCCGGCGACGTCGTGCAGGCGGGCGTAGACGAAGGGCCGCGCCTCGGGGTCGAACGTCTGCACGATGACGCGGCCGGGGCCGTCGCGCCCGCTGCGTCCCGCGAGCTGCGTGACGAGCTGAAACACGCGCTCCTCGGCCCGGAAGTCGGGCATCGCCAGGCCCGCGTCGGCGTCGACGACCGCGGCGAGCGTGACGCCGCTGAAGTGGTGGCCCTTGGCGACCATCTGCGTGCCCAGCAACACGGCGCGGTCGGTCGCAGCGAAGCGCTCGAGCGCCCGCGCCAGCTCTTCGGCGTCGTCGAAGGCGTCGGCGTCGAGCCGGAAGAGCTCCAGCTCCGGAAACTTCGCGGCGAGCTCCTTCTCCAGCCGCTGTGTGCCGGCGCCGAGGCGGGCGAGGTCGGCCGAGCCGCAGGCCGGGCAGGTCGTCGGCTGCAGCTCGGTGTAGCCGCAGTGGTGGCAGGTGAGCAGCCCTGTGTCGTGGAGGACGAGCGCGACATCGCAGGAGCCGCAGCGGCGGGTGACGCCGCACGCGCGGCAGTGGATCGCCGGTGACAGTCCGCGCCGGTTGAGCAGCAGGATCGCTTTACCACCCTGCTCGGCCACCCCGCCGAGGGCGGCGAGCAGCGGCGCCGAGAGCGGGTAGCCGGCCTCGTGCCGGAGGTCGACGAGGCGCACCGTGGGCAGGTCGCCGCCGAGCCGCCCACCCAGCTCGAGGCGCCGCAGCGTGTGCCAGCTCTCGGGCCGCGGCGTCGCGCTGCCGTACACGGCGACGGCGCCCTCGAGCGCTGCGCGCTTGGCCGCGACCGTGCGCGCGTCGTAGCGCGGGTCGGACTCCTGCTTGTACGCGGCGTCGTGCTCCTCGTCGACGACGATCAGGCCGACGCCGTGCATCGGCGCGAACACCGCCGAGCGCGCGCCCACGACAATGCGTGCCTCCCCGCTGGCGATGCGCTCGCGCTCGTCGCGGCGCTCGGCGTCCGTCAGCCCGGAGTGGAGGATCGCGACGCCGTCGCCGAAGCGGGCGCGGAAGCGGCCGACCGACTGCGGCGCGAGCGCGATCTCGGGCACGAGCACGATCGCGCCCAGGCCGCGCTCGAGTGCCGCAGCGCACGCCTGGAGGTACACCTCGGTCTTGCCGCTGCCGGTGGCCCCGGAGAGCAGAAAGTGGGCGCCGCGGCGTGCATCGAGCTCCTCCACGATCGCACTGACGGCCGCAGTCTGCGGGTCGCTGAGCAGCTCCGGCTCGAGCTCGCCGCCGATCCCGTGGCGGGCGCCGGGCGGCGGCTGCAGCTTGCGGCGCGCGGGCCGCTCGGGCGCGACGAGGGCGAGCGCCCTGCCCGGCGTCGACCCGTAGTAGCCGGCGATCCACAGCGCAAGGTCGACGAGCGCTGCCGGCAGCTCGTGCACAACCTTCTCGATCGAGGCGATCTCGATGCCCGCCGGCGCCTCCACCCCGCTCGCGACGACGACGCCGCGCACCCGGCGGCCACCCAGCCGCACCGAGACGACCGCGCCTCGGCCGACCCCCTCCGGCGCCTCATACGTGAACGCCCGCGCCAGTGTGCGCGTCGTGACGAGCGGGTAGACGGAGACCAGGGTCACGCGGGCCAGCGTACCCCCGGCTTGGCCCGGAACAGCCCCGTCAGGGGCGCCAATTCACAGCAAGCCTCTGGACGGGCGCCCCGCGATCACGCGCTGCGCCGGCCCCAGGCTCCGCTCAGACGCCGAGGCCGACGAGCACGAAGTCCGTCCCGAAGCCGAGCACGAGCCCGAGCGTCACGCCCCAGGCAACGAGCGCGGCGCGGCCGAACGTCCGGCACACGGTGAGCAGCTGCAGCACGACGTAGAGGATCGCGCCGGCGGCGAGCGCAAGGAACGCGATCGCGACGCCCTGGCTGACCCAGGCCTGGCCGATCACCGTGCCGAGGAACGTCGGAAAGCCGCCGATGGCGCCGAGCAGCAGCAAGAAGCGCCACGACGGCCGGATCTTCTCGCCTGCAAGCGGGGCGACGATGCCGAAGCCCTCGGTTGCGTTGTGCAAGCCGAAGCCGACGATCAGGGCGATCGCGAGCTGGAACTGCCCGCTGGCGGCCGACTGGCCGATGGCGAGGCCTTCGGCGAAGTTGTGGAGGCCGATGCCCGACGCGATCAGCAACGCCAGCCAGCGGGCGGGCGTCAGCCCGAACGGGTACGCGGACGCCGCGGGCGCCTCGAACTCGTGCACCGACGCCGCGCCCGGCCCCAGCAGCGCCCGCCGGCGATAGCTGAACATCCAGCGCTCATACCCGATCAGCCCCATGAAGCCGACGCCGAACCCGCCGAGGAGCAGAGCGCAGTACCCGACGAACGTGCTCCACGAGCGTTCGACGAGTGCCGCCTCGACCGGCTCGACCGCGCCCGAGACGACGTCCCAGAAGAGGAAGACGAGCACGCCCGTGGCGATCGCGGCGAAGAAGGCCTTAAGCCCGATGCTCGGATTCTTCATCCGCCCGACCGGCAGCCCGAGAAGAATGGTTGCGCCGGCGATTGCGCCGAGCAGGAGAACGTGCCCTGAACTCATGTAAGGCACACCTTACACGACCGGGCTGCTGCTATGAGGCCCGCGCTCCGCGTACACTGGCTCCCGCGATGGCGCACGGGCATTCGACAGACGAGTATCTCGAAACTATCTACTTCCTCGCCTTTCCGATCGGCGAGTACAAGCCGACCGGCGGCGGCAATCCCACGCTCTCCTCGCGCGTGGCCGAGATGCTCGGCGTGTCGCGCGCCTCGGCGGGTGAGATGCTCAAGCGGCTCGAGGCAGACGGCCTCGTCGAGCGCGGCGAGCACAAGGAGGCGATCCTCACCCCCAGCGGCCGCCTCCGTGCCGAGCACGTGGTGCGCAAGCATCGCATCATCGAGTGCTGGCTTACCGGCTTCCTCGGCTATACGGCCGGTGAGGCCCACATCCATGCCGACGATCTCGGCGACTCGTTCACCGACGACATGATCGAGCGGATGAACGAGAAGCTCGGCCGGCCCGAGCGCTGCCCGCACGGCTGGCCCGTTGAGACCGAGTTCGAGCAGGCCGAGAACCACGAGCTGGCGCCCCTCACCGAGCTCGCACCCGGCGAACGGGCGTCGATCGTCCGCCTCGCCGAGCACGACGGCGACCTGCTGCACTGGTTCTACGACAACGGGTTGGCGCCCGGCGTCGAGCTCGAGCTACGCGCCGTCTCGCCGGGCCGGCGCGAGTTCACGGTCACCCGCGGCGGCACCGAGCAGGTCGTCGGTGCAAAGGCCGCCGCCGGGCTGTACGTCCGCCGCGCGGCCTAGAAGAGCCCGAGAGCGGCGGGCCTAGAGCCCGGCCGCGGCCCTGCCTACAGGCCGGCTGCGGCCCTGAGCGCCGCGGCCTTGTCGGTGCGCTCCCACGTGAAGTCGTGGTCTGCGCGGCCGAAGTGGCCGTACGCTGCCGTCTTGCGGTAGATCGGGCGCCGCAGGTCGAGGTCGCGCAGGATCGCTGCCGGACGGAGGTCGAAGTGCTGCTTGATGAGCTCCTCAATCCGCGACACCGGGATCAGCTCGGTGCCGAAAGTCTCGACGGTGACGGAGACCGGGTGCGCGACGCCGATCGCATAGGCGACCTGCAGCTCGCAACGGTCGGCGAGGCCAGCAGCGACGATGTTCTTGGCGACGTAGCGCATCATGTACGCGGCCGAGCGGTCGACCTTGGTCGGGTCCTTGCCCGAGAAGGCGCCGCCACCGTGGCGCGCCGAGCCGCCGTACGTGTCGACGATGATCTTGCGGCCGGTCAGCCCGGTGTCGCCCATCGGCCCGCCCACGACAAAGCGGCCCGTCGGGTTGACGAGCACGAAGTCCTTGTCCTCCAGCCGCCGCTCGTCGTAGAGCCCCTGCGGCAGGATCGGCTGGAGCACGTGCTCGATCAGGTCGGGCTTGATCAGGATGTCGACGTCGGCGCCGTCACGGTGCTGCGTCGAGATGAGCACGCTGACGATCTCGACGGGAATCTGGCGGCCGCGCTCGTCGACCTCGTAGCGGACGGTGACCTGCGACTTGCCGTCGGGGCGGAGATACGGCAGCACCTCGGCCTTGCGCACCTCGGCGAGCCGCTGGCAGAGCCTGTGCGCGAGCTGAATCGGCAGCGGCATCAGCTCTTCGGTCTCGTTGCAGGCGTACCCGAACATCATGCCCTGGTCGCCGGCGCCGGTCTTGTCCAGCGGGTCGTCGTCGCCGGGCTGCCGCTGCATCTCGAACGAGGTGTCGACGCCCTGGGCGATGTCGGCCGACTGCTCGTCGAGCGCGACGACGACGGCGCAGGTATCGGCGTCGAAGCCGTACTTGGCACGGTCGTAGCCGATCTCGCGGATGCGCTGGCGGACGATCCGCTGGATGTCGACGTACGCGGACGTCGAGATCTCGCCGGCGACGACGACGAGGCCGGTGGTCACGAGCGTCTCGCACGCGACGCGGCCCAGCGGGTCCTCGGCGAGCACGGCATCGAGGATCGAGTCGGAGACCTGGTCGGCGATCTTGTCTGGATGGCCCTCGGTGACGCTCTCCGAGGTGAAGATGAACTCGCGCTTGGGCATAGAGCGGCAAGGTTACCGGAACGCCCGGGAGCTACCTGCAGCTCCCCGCCTCCGTCTACTCGCGCTTGTAGCCGCGTCCCATCAGGGTCGCTGCGAGGTCGTAGAGGCTCTCGCCCTCGAGGACGCGGCACACGCCCTCGGTGAGGGGCAGCTCGACGCCGAGCCGGTGCCCGAGGTCGCGCAGCGTCGGCGCGGTGGTGAGGCCCTCGACGGTGCCGAGCAGCGCGGCGGCCGCGGCCGGGGTCGCGCCCTGGGCGATCAGCTCGCCCGCCCTGCGGTTGCGGCCGTGCCGGCTCCAGCAGGTGGCGATCAGGTCGCCCATGCCGGCGAGGCCGGCGAAGGTCTCGGGGCGGGCGCCGCAGGCCAGGCCGAGGCGCGCCATCTCGGCGAGGCCGCGCGTGATGATCGCCGCCTTCGCGTTGTCGCCCAGCTCGAGGCCGTCGACGCCGCCCGCCGCCAGGGCAATCACGTTCTTGGCAGCGGCGCACAGCTCGACGCCGACGAGGTCGGTGTTGACGTACGCGCGGAACGCGAGCGAGCCGATCGCGTGCTGGAGCTCCTCGGCAAACGCCTCGTCCTCGCTGGCGATGGTGGCGGCGGCAGGCAAGCCCTCGCCGATCTCCTCGGCAAAGTTGGGCCCCGAGAGGACAGCGACGCGGCGGCCGTGCACGAGCGACGACAGCCGTTCGCCGCTGACCGGGTCGAGGCCCTTCGTCAGGCTCAGCACGGGCGCCGACCCGGGGAGCGCCTCGACGACCGCGCGGAAGGCGGGGCTCGGCACGGCGACGACGATCACGTCGGCGGCCAGGAACGGCGCCTCGGCGATCGTGGTGGCCGCGATGCCGTCGAGCTCGACGCCCGGCAGGTAGCGCTCGTTGCGGCCCGTCGTCGAGATCGCGCGGGCCAGCTCGGCCGAGCGGCACGCGAGGGTGACTGCGTGCTCACGCTCGTGGGCGAGCTTCGCGAACGCGCTCCCCCACGCGCCGGCGCCCACGACAACCCACTTCACTGCCCGGTCAGCCTCGCCCGACGAAGTCGATCGAGACCGGCACGCCCTGCAGCTCGAAGCGCTCGCGGAACTGGTTCTCGACCCAGTAGCCGTAGTCGCGGGTGACGAGGGCCGGGTCGTTGACGAAGATCCGGATGCGCGGCGGGCGGGTCTGGATCTGCGTGCCGTAGAGCAGGTTGAGCTTCTTCGGGCCCTTGGATGGCGCCTGACGCATCTGGGTGAGCTCGCCCAGGAAACGGTTCAGCTCGGGCGTCGGGATGCGATACGAGTGCTTACGCGCGAGCTCCTCGATGCGGTCGAGCAGCTTCTGCAGGCCGCGGCCGGTCTTCGACGAGATGGCGACGACCGGGGGCCGCTGGCGCAGCCTGACCGCGATCTCGGGGCGGATTGTCTCCATCTCGATGTCGGTGACGTCCCACTTGGAGAGGACGACGAGCGTCGAGCACTGGGCCTTGCGCGCCTCGTCGGCCACGGAGAGGTCTTGCTCGACCAGGCCCTCGGAGGCGTCGATCAGGACGAGCGCCACGTCGGCGCGCGAGGCGGCGTCGAGGGCGCGCAGCTCGGAGTAGTAGTCGACGCCCTGGCGCTGGTGGCGCTTGCGGCGCAGGCCTGCCGTGTCGACGAGGATGAAGGTTGTGTCGCCGCGGGTCATGACGGTGTCGATGGCGTCGCGCGTGGTGCCGGGGATCTCCGAGACGAGCACGCGCTCGGAGCCGACGAGCGCGTTGAGCAGGCTCGACTTGCCGACGTTCGGCCGGCCCAGGATGGCGACGCGGATCGCCTCGCTGCCAACCTCCAGGCCAGCGTTGCCGGGCAGCTGCTCGACGACGAGGTCGAGCAGGTCACCGGTGCCGTTGCCGTGCAGCGCCGACAGCGGGAACGGGTCGCCCAGCCCGAGCCGGTGGAACTCGAGCGCGAGGATGTCCTTCTTCGGGTCGTCGATCTTGTTCGCCAGCAGGATCACCGGCGTCTTGGCGGCGCGGATGATCGCGGCCAGCTCCTCGTCACCCGGCGTGATGCCGTGGCGGGCGTCGACGACGAAGAGGACGAGGTCGGCCTGGTCGATCGCGGCACGGGCCTGGACGGCGATGCCCTTGACCAAAGGGTCGGCGCTGGCGATGTCGACGCCGCCCGTATCGATCAGCCGGAAACGGTGCCCCGACCACTCGCAGATCAGCTCCTTGCGGTCGCGCGTGACGCCGGGCAGGTCGTGGACGACCGCGGCGCGCGACTGCGTGAGCCGGTTGATCAGCGTCGACTTGCCGACGTTGGGGAAGCCGACGATGGCGACGGTGCCGAGCAGGGGCTCGAGCGTCGGCTCGACGTGCTCGCCGTCCGCGTCGGCGTCGTCGGTGACACGGGTGTCGCGGTTTGCTCTCATGAGGGCCTTCCCGGCACGACCGCTGACCTCGGACGCCCGTCTGCATGGACGGTGGCGAGCCACTCCCAGAGCCGCAGCAGCTCGGCCTGGATCGCCTCTGAGGCTTCACGATAGCCCTTCCCGTTGCGGGGGAGTTCGTCAAAGCGCATCGCGGGGCCCCACGCGACCGAGACGGGAGCGAAGTTCCCGGGCTTCCAGGTGTGCGTGCCAAAGATGGCCCCGGGGATCACCGGCATGCCCTCCTGCAGGGCGGCCATCGCCGCGCCCGGCTGCACCGGGCCGGGCACGCCGCTGCGCTGGCGAGTGCCCTCGGCGAAGATGCCGAGCAGGTGGCCGTCACGCACGACCTTGCGCATGTAGCGGACGGCGTCGCGGTCGGTCTCGCCGCGACGGACGGCAAAAGTGCCGAACGCGCGGATCAGCGAGCCGAGGCCCGGGACGCGATGCGCCTCGACTTTCGCCATGTAGTGGATCGAGCGCGGACAGGCGACGCCGAAGGCGGCCGGGTCGAGCCAGTGGAGGTGGTTGAGCGCGAGCACGGCGCCGCCCGTCGCGGGCACGTTCTCCTTGCCGTAGACCTTCAGGCGCGCGGTGGTGAGCACTGCGGGCGAGATCGTGCAGCGGCCGAGCACCCAGACGGCGTCGACGCTGTTCACGCCGCCCGTTCCCGCAACAGCGACTCGATGCGGTCGATGACCTCGTCGATCGAGAGGCCCGTGGTGTCGAGCTGGACGGCGTCGGCGGCCGGCTGCATCCGCTCGGCGTCGCCCGCGTCGCGGGCCAACAGCTCGGCGGCGCTCGCCTCGGGGCGCTGGGCCAGACGTCGGCGGACGCGCTCGTCCGGGTCGGCGACGAGGTACACCTTCAGCTCGGCCTGCGGCGCGACAACGGTGCCGATGTCCCGGCCCTCCATCACGCAGTCGACGACGAGCGACAGCTCGCGCTGGCGGGCGCGCATGACCTCGCGCACCTGCGGGTGCGCGGAGACGGCCGAGACCACGCGGTCGACCTCGGGCGTGCGGATCGCCGCAGTGACATCGCTACCCGCGATGGCAACGGCGCCGCCGAGGCCGAGCTCGACCTGATGCGCGCGGGCGAGCGCGCCCAGCGCCTCGGCATCAGCGGAGGCCACGCCACGGTTCAGGGCGAGCCAGGCGAGCGCCCGGTACATGGCACCCGTGTCGAGGTAGCGGTAGCCGAGCCGGCCGGCGAGGGCACGGGCCACGGTGGACTTGCCGGCGCCGGCAGGCCCGTCGATTGCGACGATCACCGCGCCGCCACCGAGTCGAGCAGGTCGAAGAACGCGGGGAAGCTGACCGCGACGGCCTCGGCGTCGTCGATGCGTACGCCCTCCTTCGAGATGAGCCCCGCGATCGCGCCCAGCATGGCGATCCGATGGTCACCGGCGGAGCGGACGACACCGCCGCGCAGACGGGCCGGGACGCCGTGGACGCGGAAGCCGTCCGGCAGCTCGGTGATGCGGACGCCGAGTGCGCGCAGCGCCTGCACGACGGTGTCGATCCGGTCGGTCTCCTTGGCGCGCAGCTCGTCGGCGCCGGTGACGATGCTGACGCCGTGCGCGCAGGCGGCGGCGACCGCGAACATCGGCAGCTCATCCACCAGCAAGGGCACCTCGGCCGCCTCGATCTGCGTGGCGACGAGGTCGGAGGAGAGGATCTCGATGTCGGCGACGGGCTCCCCGCCGACGACGCGCCGGTTGTAGACCGAGATCCGGGCGCCCATCCGCTCCAGCACGTGCAGGAAGCCGATGCGGGTGGGATTGACGTCGACGCCGTGCAGACGGAGCTCGGAGCCGGGCACGAGCGCGGCGGCGAGCAGGAACGGCGCGGCCGACGAGAAGTCGCCGGGGACGTCGATCGAGAACGGCTCGAGCCGCTCCGGTGGCCACACGCTGATGGCAGTGCCGACGCGCGTCACGCGCACGCCGGCGGCCTTCAGCATCCGCTCGGTGTGGTCGCGCGTCGCCTGCGGCTCGACGACGACCGTCGGGCCCTCGGCAGCGAACAGGCCGGCCAGCAGCACGGCCGACTTGACCTGAGCGCTCGCGACCGGCAGCTCGTAGCGAATCGGGCGGAGCGGCCCGCCGACGATCGTGATCGGCGCATGCCCGTCGACCGTCTCGATGCTGGCACCCATCTCGCGCAGCGGCCGGGCGATGCGCTCCTGCGGGCGGCCCGACAGCGACGCGTCGCCGATCAGCTCGAATCGTCCCTCCTGGCCGACGAGGATGCCCGAGATCAGGCGCATCAGCGTGCCGGCGTTGCCGCAGTCGACCGGGCCGGCCGGCGGCGTGAGGCCGCGTAGCCCGACGCCGGTGACGCGGATGACGTCCTCGTCGAGGTCGAGCTCGACCCCGGCGCCGAGCGCGCGCATGGCGGCAGCCGTGGACATCGTGTCGGCCGAACGGCCGAGGCCGCGGATCTCGGAGACGCCGTCGGCGAGGGCGCCCAGCAGCAGCGCGCGGTGCGAGATCGACTTGTCGCCGGGGACGCGGAGGTCGCCGCGCAGCGAGATTGCGGGCTCGATCGTCCTCATCGCTCGTCCAGCACCGGTGAGATCACGGCGTCGTAGCCCTGCCGCGCGATGATCGCTGCGGCGCGCTGCGCCTCGGGCTCGCCCGCGACGATCATCTCCAGCTCGCCGCCGCGCTCCGGGGAGTGATGGTGCATCTCGAAGTCCTCGATGTTGATCCTCTCGGCGCCGAGCGCCTGGGTGATCGCCGCGAACACGCCGGGGCGGTCGGGGATGTGGACGGACAGCCGCTGCAGCGCGCCCGGGTCGGCGAACGCCTCGGCCAGCAGGCGGCGCCGGTTGGTGGACGCCTCGCCGATCCAGGCGGCGAGGAAGTCCGCGTCGCCCGCGGCGAGGGCAGCCTCGAGCCGCTCGACGAGGCGGCGGTGCTCGCGCAGCGTCTCGAGGACGGCCTCGCGGTTCTGCAGGAAGATGTCGGTCCAGAGGCGCGGGTTGGAGCCCGCGACGCGTGTCATGTCGCGCAGCGAGCCGCCGGCGGCCGCGAGCGGCTCGTGACCCTCGATGCGCGTCGCGCCGGCCTGGTTGACGAGCAGGTTCGCGAGCGCGTGCGGGAGGTGGCTGGTGAGCGCGACGAGCCGGTCGTGCGAGGCGGGGTCGACGGCGACGGGCGTCGCGCCGAGGTCGCCGACGAAGCCGTGCACGAGGCGGTAGCGCTCCGGCGCCGTCTGCGCGGTCGGCGTCAGGAACCAGGTGGCTCCCTCGAACAGCTCGGCCTTCGCGTGCTCGGGGCCGCGAGCTTCGCCGCCCGCCATCGGGTGCCCACCGATGAACCGAGCCGAGCCGGCGGCGGCGGCGCACACCGCGGTCTTGGTCGATCCGACATCGGTGACGGTCGTCTCCTCGCCGGTCGCGGCAAGTGCGGCCTTGACCTGCGCGGCGAGTTGCGCGACCGGTGCCGCGACGAGGACGAGGTCGGCGCCCTCGAGCGCGGCGGCGAGCGTCGGCGTGGCGACGTCGACGGCGCCACGTCGGGCGGCGCCCGCGGCCGCCTCCCCGTCGGGATCCCAGCCGGTGACCCACTCGACCCCCGCCCGTTTGGCGGCGAGCCCGACCGAGGCGCCGATCAGCCCGGTGCCCACGACTGCCAGTCGGCGGACGGGCATCAGGCGGTGCGGCTCGGGACGGCGTCGCGCTGCCGCATCGTCTCGGCCACGCGGAAGGCGAGGTCGAGCGACTGGCGCGCGTTGAGGCGCGGATCGCAGAGGGTCTCGTAGCGGTGGTTGAGCTGCTCCTCGAAGACGGTCGCCGAGCCGCCGAGGCACTCGGTGACGTCCTCGCCGGTGAACTCGAGGTGGACGCCGCCCGGCCATGCGCCCTCGCCCCAGCACGCCTCGAAGAAGCCGTCGAGCTCGGCCATGATCGCGTCGAAGTGGCGGGTCTTGATGCCGCTCGCGGTCTTGAAGATGTTGGCGTGCATGGGGTCGCAGATCCAGACGACCGAGTGCTCGGCCTCGGCGACGGCGCGCAGCAGCGGCGGCAGCAGGTCGCGGACGCGCTCGGCACCCATCCGCGTGATGAAGGTGAGCCGTCCCGGGATGCGGTCGGGGTTGAGCCGGTCGGCGAGCTCGAGCGCCTCGGCCGCCGTTGTCGTCGGCCCCAGCTTGACGCCGATCGGGTTGTGCACGTGCGCGAAGTAGTCGACGTGGGCGGCGTCCGGCTGCCGGGTGCGCTCGCCGATCCACAGCATGTGTGCCGAGCAGTCGTACCAGTCGCCCGTGGTCGAGTCGCGGCGGGTGAGCGCCTCCTCGTAGTCGAGCAGCAGCCCCTCGTGGCTCGTCCAGACGTCGACCTCGTGCAGCGAGCGCTCGGAGCCGAGGTCGATACCGCAGGCAGCCATGAAGCGCAGCGCCCGACCGATCTCCGACGCGAACTCCTCGTAGCGCTGCCCCTCGGGCGACGACGCGACGAAATCCTTGTTCCAGGTGTGCACCTGCGTAAGGTCGGCGAAACCGCCCTTGGTGAAGGCGCGCAGCAGGTTGAGCGTCGCGGCCGACTGGTGGTAGCCGGACACCATCCGCTCCGGGTCGGGCGTGCGCGCCGCGACCGTCGCCTCGTCGCCGTTTATGACGTGACCGAAGAACGATGCCAGCTCGACCCCGTCGACGATCTCGGTGGGCGCCGAGCGCGGCTTGGCGAACTGGCCTGCGATGCGCCCGACCTTCACCACAGGCAGCGTCGCGCCGTAGGTGAGCACGGCGGCCATCTGGAGCAGGATCTTCAGCTTCTCTCGGATCGTGATCGCCGAGAAGTCGTTGAACGACTCGGCGCAATCGCCCGCCTGGAGCAGGAAGGCACGGCCGGCCGCGACCTCGGCGAGCGCTCCGCGAAGCTTGCGCGCCTCACCGGCGAATACGAGCGGCGGCATCATGCGGATGCGCTCGACCGCGCGGGCGGCGAGCGCGGGGTCGGGCCACGCCGGCTGGTGGTGGGCCTGCAGCAAGCGCCACGACGAGGGCGTCCAGATTGGTTCCGTCACGGACATCGCCCGTCAGTGTAATGACCGCGCGCCCGCGGCTATCCTTCGCCCTCCATGCGCATTCTCTCCGGGATCCAGCCGACGGGCGACAAGCACCTCGGCAACTACAGCGGCGGCTTTCGCCAGTACGCGGCCACGCAGGAGCGCGGCGAGGCCTTCTTCTGCGTCGTCGACCTCCACTCGATCACGGCGGCGTACGAGCCGGAGGCGCTGCGGCGCTCGACGCTCAACCTTGCAGCGATGCTCTTCGCGACGGGCCTCGACCCGGCGCGCTCGACGGTGTTCGTGCAGAGCCACGTGAAGGCACACGCCGAGGCCGCGTGGCTGCTGTCGGCGGTCGCGAGCTTCGGGCAGCTCGGCCGGATGACCCAGTTCAAGGACAAAGGCGATGGCAAGGACTTCGTCCCGGCCGGGCTCTTCACGTACCCGGTGCTGATGGCCGGCGACATCCTGCTCTACCAGGCCGACATCGTCCCGATCGGAGACGACCAGCGCCAGCACCTCGAGCTCGCGCGCGACATCGCGCAGAGCTTCAACTCCCGCTTCGGCGAGACGTTCAAGGTGCCGGAGGGCGTGTACCCGACGGTTGGCGCGCGGATCATGGACCTGCAGGAGCCGACGCGGAAGATGTCGACGACGAGCGGGACGACGCAGGGCACGGTGCGCCTCGTGGACGAGCCCGACGCAGTCCGCAAGAAGTTCAAGACGGCCGTCACCGACAGCGGCCGCGAGATCCGCCGCGGCGACGACAAGCCGGGCATCACGAACCTGATCGACATCCTCTCGATAGCGACCGGCGCGACGCCGGAGCAGATCGAGGCGCGCTACGCCGACGGCGCCGGCTACGGCCAGTTCAAGGCCGACGTCGGCGAGGCGGTCGTCGCGCTGCTCACGCCGATCCGCGAGCGCTACCTCGAGCTGCGCGCCGACGAGGGCGAGTTGAAGCGCCTGTTGCGCGCAGGCGCCGAGCAGGCCGCCGCCACCGTCGAGCCGACGATCCGGGCCGTGTACGACCGCATGGGGTTCGTCGCGCCGTGAGAGCGCAGGCTGCGGCGGCCAGTGGTGCCACCCGGAGCCTCGCCGCCCCTCGCCTGGCCGCCCCACGCCTGGCCGCCGCATTCGCGCTCGTGGCGACGGCGCTCTCGCTCGCACCCGCGGTGCTTGCCGCGCCGCTCGCCTCCGCCGCACCCGCCGCACCCGCCGCACCCGCCCACGGCGGCGCCGAACCCCTCGTCTTCGTACAGGCCGGGACGGTGCGCAGCCTCTATCTCGATGACGCGCACGTCGTGACGCTCGCGAAGGGCGCGGGCGGTGACGTTGCTCTCGCGCCCGACGGCAAGCAGGTCGCGTACGTGGCGAAGGACGGCTCGCTGCACGTTGTCGGGATCGACGGCAAGGGCGACCGCCGGGCCGCGAAGGGGCCGTTCGGCTCGCCGCTGTGGCGCTCGGCCGCCGAGATCGGCGTGACGCGCGCGGCCGCCGGCAACCTCTTCGACGCAGTCGTCGTCACCGTCGCCACGGGCAAGGAGCGCACCATTGCAAAGGATGTCGCGAGCCAGGTCTTCGCGCTCGGCGCCGACCTCGTCGCGAAGCCCGCGCCTGGCTGTGCCACCACCGACCTCTACGTCGGCAAGCAGCAGCTCACAAAGACGCGGCTGCAGTCCGAGCTGCCGCTCGACGCCGACGCCGATCTTGGCATCGTCGCGGTCGTGCGCACGCAGGCGTCGTCGTTCCAGTGCGCGCCGGCGACCGTGCCCGTGCCGACGCAGCTGCGCGCGTTCGACGTGGCGGGCCATAGCCGGTCACTCGTGCAGCTCGGCAAGCTCCCGGCAAGCCGGCCGGCCGACGCGGCGTTCCGGCCTGCCGGCACCGACCTCGCCTACATCACCGCGAAGGGCGATCTGGCCGTTCGCTCGTTCCTGACCCGGCGCGATCGGATCGTGGTGCGCGGGCCGGTGACGGCTTTGGGCTGGTAGGCGCGAGCCGCGGCGCCGTCGGGCGCGTGCCGGCGCCGGTGCGTGGCGCGTCCTGCACCTTCTGCCGCTCCGTCGCGTCGCGAAGCCTGTCGACCTCGGCCGCACTCAGGCGCCGCCACTCGCCCACCGGCAGGCCGGTCAGCTCCAGGCCTGCGTAGCGGACGCGGTGCAGCCGGACGACGCGGTGGCCGACCGCCTCGCACATCCGCTTCACCTGACGGTTGCGGCCCTCGTGGATCGTCAGCTCGATGACCGAGCGCGTGAGCCGCCGCACGCGGGCGGGAGCGGTGAGGCCGTCCTCGAGCTGGACTCCCTGCTCGAGCTTGCGCAGCGTCTCGTCGGTGGGGATGCCACGCAGGAAGGCCTCGTAGACCTTGTCCACCTCGAAGCGCGGATGCGCGAGCTGGTTGGCGAGCTGCCCGTCGTTGGTGAGCAGCAGGACGCCGGTCGT
>JANXXF010000009.1 GCA_025350775.1 Actinomycetes bacterium | reverse complement strand
GGGTCGTCTTCGACGAGGAGCTCTCGGTCAACACGGTCGGCGAGGGGCTGAGGTTCCCGCTCGATGACTGAGCCGTCGCCCTTCCGCACCTGGAACGGCCGCGAGCTGTTCGAGTTCCGCGACGGTGTCCGCCTGCACGCGATCGGCGGCGAGCAGGTGCTGCTCTGCCGCGTCCAGTACGAGCCCGGCAAGTTCGTGCCGCTCCACCGGCACGAGCACACCGAGCAGGTGATGTTCGTCATGGACGGCGAGGTGACCATGACGATCGAGGGCGAGACGCGCGAGCTGAAGGCCGGCGATGTCGTCGTCGTCAACCGCGGGCTCGACCACACCCTCGTCTCGAAGACCGGCGTGACGTTCATGGAGGCACTCGCGCCGGTGCCGCTCGACCACGTCCCCGACCGCTCGCTCGACCTCGTCCTGGGGCCGGACGGCGGCGCAACCCACGTTGCCAAATGAGAGGATCCCAGCCATGCCGCTGATCGAGGTCAAGCTCTACGACACCCGCGTCACCGACGATTCGGTTCCGAAGATCGTCGAGGCGCTCACCGACGCGTTGGCCGCGTCGTCGGGCGCGAGCAAGGAGCACATCTGGGTGATCGTCGAAGGCGTCTCGCCCAAGAACTGGGGCGTCGCCGGCAAGGTCTCTGGCTAGCCCAGGGTCACCGCTGACCCGTAGGCGCACACTCCCGCACAGCACGGCGCCGCCCGCAGGCGACGCGACGCCTGGCCTGCCCGCCGACCGGCCGCAACGGCCGCGCCTCGCCGACGTCGCCGAGGCGGCCGGCACATCCAAGCCGATCGCGTCGCGCATCCTCAACCGCGACCCGACGCTGTCGGTGCGACCGGAGCTGCGCGAACGTGTAATCACCGCCGCCCGCGAGCTCGGCTACCGCCCCCACGCCGCAGCCCGCGCGCTGCGCCGCTCGCAGACAAGCGTGCTCGGCATGCTCGTGCCACCCCTCCTCAATCCCGTCTACACGCTGATCGTGCGCGGCGCCTTCAGGCGGGCCTCGCAGCGGGATTTCACGCTGCTGCTCGCCGAGGACATCGAGGAGCAGCACGCCGAGGAGACCTTCGCGCAGCTCGTCCTGACCGGGCGCATCGACGGCCTGATCGTCGCGAGCGCGCGGCCGGGGCACCCGCTGATCGCCCGGCTCGCCGAGCACGGCCTGCCCCACGTCTTCGCCAACCGCGCGGTCGCGGGCAGCGGACGCAACGTGATGATGGACGACGAGCACGGCGTCGACGTGGCGCTCGACCACCTCTACGCCCTTGGCCACCGCGCGATCGCGCATGCCGGCGGCCCGAGCGACCTCGACCCCGCGCGCCGCCGCACCGACGCCTTCCGCCGCTGGCATGAACGGCACGGACTCGAGCCGAGCCGTGTCGTCGAAGGCGACTTCCTGGAGTCTGGCGGCTCCGAGGCCGCGCTCGAGATCCTGCGCCGCTGGCCCGACACGACCGCCATCTACACGTCGTCGGCGAGCCAGGGCATCGGGGCCATCCACGCCGCCTGGACGCTGGGGCTCGCCGTCCCCGCGCGGCTCTCGATCATCGGGGCCGCCGACATGCCACTGGCCGCCTACCTCGTGCCGCCGCTCACGTCGGTGGAGATGCCCCTGTTCGAGCTGGGCGTCGCAGCTGTGGACGCGCTGATCTCGCAGATCGAAGCGCCCGGCGCGCCCGGCGCGCCCGCCTCGCCCACCGACGGGCCGGCAGCGGGCGACCTGGTAATCGAGACCCGGCCGACGCTCGTCGCCCGCGGCTCCACGGGCCCCGCGCCACGGCTCTGAGCGGGCCGACTACGACCATCAGCCCGGCAGAACCTCGACCGCGGGCGCATCCGGCACGATGGCATCCGTCTCGCGCGCGTGCAACATCGTCGTGCGCACGATGTGCTTCGAGCGCGCGTAGTTGTCGAGATTCGAAGGCACCGGCCCGACCCGTTCGCCCACCGCGTAGCCGCCCGCATTGCGGCCGATCGCGCGGTAGGACTCCAGCGTCAGCAGCGGCGCCTGCCCGAACAGCTCCAGCACGTCGAGCGGCTGCAGGTCGGAGCGGTGGATCACCGCCGTCCCCTTCGACTGGACGCCGACCGCGATGCCCGACCCGGAGAGAAGCGCGCCGTCGTGGCCGATGAACGCGACATCGCTCGTGCGCCGCACCCGGATCACGCGCGGCTCCGCGCCGGCTTCGGTGATGCCGTCCACGATCGCGGCGACGACGTCCATGTGATCGAGCCCGCCGATTGTCTCGCGCAGGGCATCACCGAACGCAGGCCCGAGCGCAACCACGACCTCCCTGGGCGACGTCCCACGCCGCGCCTGCACCCTGCCCGCGACGATAGCCGGGCCGACGGCCGCCTCGGCCGCAAAGTCGCGCGCGTCGCGGACGTGCGGCAGCGCCTGCAGCAGCTCCCAGCGGGCGCCCTCCAGCACGTGGCCGGTGCCGGGTCCCGTGTACGCGTTCGGGTCGTTCACCGCCGAGACGACGTTGCCGTGGCGGTCGATGATCGCGGACGTCTGCAGGTAGTCGGCGGCGACGCGCTGGCGCTGCATGCCGAGGATCGCCTCGGCGACATCGGAGAAGCCGGCCTCGTCGAGCGCGCGCGCGACGTCGACGCCGCTGATGCCCTCGGCGAAAACGCGGTCGGCGGCGGCGACATCCGCGGCCCGGTCGCGCACCGGCAGCTGCCGGGAGTCGACGCACGTCACCGCGAGCTCGACCTCGGCGTCGGTGATCTCCGGGAAGCCGAGCTTCGCAAACACGGCCTGTACCGCCAGGGCAGCCCGCCGCCGCACCGCCAGCAGCTCCTGCTCGCCCACGGGCTCGATACCGGCATCCACCTGCCAGTCGCGCTGGATGGTGAGCCACTCGTCATAGTCGTCGGCGTCGTAATTGCCGCCACTGAACATGTTGTCGTAGCGCGGCATCGCGCTGTACCCGGAGGTCACAAAGTCGGTGCCGGGCAGGAACTGGCCCATCAGCTTGGCCGTCTTGCGGATGGGCGAGTGCGAGGCGATGGCGTCGTTGCCGGAGGCGACCTCGAGGTCGAGCCACGCCGCCAGCACGTTCTCGGCCAGGATCTCGCGCGTCCCGGCGGGTAGCGACAGCACGAGCGCGACGCACGACACCGACCCGTTCTGCACCCCCTGTGAGCCGGCAGCGCGGATCACGGCCAGGCAGCGGGCCTCGAGGTACAACATCGACTTGCCCTCGGCTCCGCCCATCAGCGCCTCGGAGCCGGAGCCCGAGGTGAAGCGGATCTTGACCCCGCGGGAGGCATAGGCGGAGGCCAGCAGCGCCTTCGACCAGGGCGTGTCGTCGCCGTCCACGAACACCCGCTCGGTGCCGTACACCGACAGCGTCTCGGCGTACGTGACGAGCCCGAGCAGCGCGAGCTGGAGGTTGCGCTTCTCTTCGACGGCGCACTGCGTGAGCACGCCAGGCCGCCCCGTCTGCGCGCCGATCAGGATGGAGATCGCGTTGAACGGCGCATAGCGGGCGACACCGACCGTGGTCTCGACCTCGGCGAAGCCGCGCAGGCCCGCCTCGGCGGCGTCGGCTGCGAGCAGGGCCGGGCTCTCCTGACGGTTGGTGACATGCGCCTGGTTCGCGGGCGCGCGGCGGGCCCGCAGCTTCTTGAGCGCGAACATCAGCTCGACGGCATCGAGGCGGCCGACGATCCGGGCAAGCCGCGCCGGCGTGAGGCCGCGCGAGAGCCGGACGAGGTCGGCGCGCGGGACGTCGACGTCGACGAGGCGGCGCGCGATGGCGGCGTCG
>JANXXF010000111.1 GCA_025350775.1 Actinomycetes bacterium | reverse complement strand
CCCATGACCGCACACGCCCGGGCGGCGATCGTGACGATCGGTGACGAGATCGTTACCGGTGACGTCCAGAACACCAACGGCGCGTGGCTGGCGAAGCGCCTGGAGGGCCTCGGCATCGGCGTCACGCTCCAGCTCGCGGTGCGCGATGACATGGAGCAGATCGTCGCGTTCCTGCGCCAGCTGATTCCCACGGTGGAGGTGGTGATCGTCACCGGCGGACTGGGCGGCACACCGGATGACATCACGCGCGAGGCGCTCGCAGCCACTTTCGAGGTGGGGCAGGAGGTGCACGGGCCGAGCGAGGCCGAGCTCCGCGCACGCTTCACCCGGCTCCCCGACTATGCCGCGCGCTTCGCCGAGCTGCCGGTGGGCAGCCGGCCGCTGCACAATCCCCTGGGCGGCGCGCCCGGCTTTGCGATCGGCAACGTCTACGTGCTGCCGGGCCTCCCGAGCGAGATGGAAATGATGTTTGACGATGTTGTCGCGCCCGAGCTGCCAGGGGCTGGCACGGCGCCGATCGCCAGCTGGCGGCGCATCTGGTCGACGGACGAGGGCACCATCGTCGTCGCGCTCGAGGAGTTCGAGAGCCTGCACCCACACGTCGGGCTCGGCTCCTATCCGAGCTTCTACGCGCACGGCAGGACGGTCGAGCTCGTGCTGAAGTCGCGCGATCCGGCGGCGCTCGCGGCGGCCGCGGCCTGGCTGGAGCTGGCCGTCGACGAGATCGTCGCCCGCAACCCCTCCCGCTAGCATCGGTCCGTGCGCCTCTCGTCTCCCGATCAGTACCTGGCAGACCTGAACGACGCGCAGCGCGAGGCCGTCCTCCACACCGAGGGGCCGCTGCTCGTGATCGCCGGCGCCGGCTCGGGCAAGACGCGCGTCCTCACGCGCCGCGTCGCGCACCTGATCAACGCGTGCGGCGTCGCGCCCAACGAGATCCTGGCCATCACCTTCACCAACAAGTCGGCCACCGAGATGCGCGAGCGGCTCGAGCAGCTCCTCGGCCCGCTGGCGCGCGCTTCCTGGATCCTCACCTTCCACGCCGCCTGCGGCCGCATCCTCCGCCGCGAGGCCGAGCGCCTCGGCTACCGCTCCAACTTCACCATCTACGACACCGGCGATCAGCTCCGCGTCGTCAAGGACTGCCTCGAGGACCTCGACATCGACCCCAAGCGGTTCCCCGCGCGCGCCATGCTCACGCAGATCTCGAACGCGAAGAACCAGCTCGTCTCGCCTGAGCAGTACCTGGCCCGGGTCGCAGGCTTCTACGACCAGACCGTGGCGAAGGTCTACGAGGCGTACCAGAAGCGGCTTTTCACCTCGAACGCCGTCGACTTCGACGACATGCTCGGCCTCGTCGTCACGATCATCGAGCGCTTCCCCGACGCGCGCGAGCGCTGGTCGAAGGCCTTCCGCTACGTGCTCGTCGACGAGTACCAGGACACGAACCACGCCCAGTACCGGCTGCTGCAGCTGTTGGCGCTCGAGCATCGCAACATCTGCGCGGTCGGCGACCCCGATCAGTCGATCTACGCGTTCCGCGGCGCCGACATCCGCAACATCCTCGAGTTCGAGCGCGACTTCGGCGAGACGAAAGTGGTGGCGCTCGAGCAGAACTACCGCTCGACGAACACGATCCTGCGGGCGTCCAACGCGGTGATCGCGCACAACCGTGCCCGCAAGGAGAAGCGCCTGTGGTCGGAGCTCGGCGACGGTGAGCCGGTGCGCGTGGTCGAGGTCGAGGACGAGCACACCGAGGCCCGCTACGTTGCCGGCGAGATCTCGCGGCTGGTCGACGAGGGCTACTCCACGAGCGAGATCGCAGTCTTCTACCGGACGAACGCCCAGTCGCGCGTGCTCGAGGACACGCTCGTGCGGCAGGGCATCCAGTACCAGGTGATCGGCGGGGCGCGCTTCTACGAGCGCCTCGAGGTGCGCGACGCGATCGCCTACCTGCAGGCGATCGACAATCCGGCCGATGCCGTCTCGCTGGCCCGCATCGCCAACCGGCCCCGGCGCGCCATCGGCGACGCTTCGATCGCCCGGCTGCAGACCTACGCCGACACGATGGGGCTGACTCTGTGGGAGGCCCTCGCGCACACCGAGGAGGCGGGCCTGGGCACGGCGGCGCGCAAGGCGGTGGACGGGTTCCGCACGCTGATGCAGACCCTGATGTCGGCGGCGCAGGAGTCGGAGCTGCCGGAGCTGCTCGAGATCGTGCTGCAGCGCAGCGGCTACCTCGACGCGCTGGAGGCCGAGCGGACGATCGAGGCGCGCGGCCGCAGCGAGAACCTGCAGGAGCTGGTCGGCGTCGCGCAGGAGTACCAGGCGCAGACCGAGGGCGCGACGCTGTCGGGGTTTCTCCAGGAGATCTCTCTCTTCTCCGACCAGGACGAGCTGGTGGGCGAGCGCACCGGCACCGTGACGCTGATGACGCTGCACAATGCGAAGGGCCTCGAGTACCGCGCCGTCTTCATCATCGGCATGGAGGAGGGGATCTTCCCGCACTCGCGGTCGATCGAGGAGCAGGAGATCGAGGAGGAGCGGCGCCTCGCCTACGTCGGCATGACGCGCGCGATGGAGCGGCTGACCCTGACCCATGCCTCGACGCGGACGCTGTACGGGACGCGCTCGTACAACCTCGCGTCGCGCTTCCTCGACGAGCTGCCGGCGGGCGAGGTCGAGCGCGAGCGGCTGCGCAAGAGCGCGTGGGACGGCTACCAGGCGCCGGGCGGCTCACGCTTCGGCGACGGCGACGGCGGCAGTGGCGGCGGCGCGGGCTACGGGAGCGGGGCGGGGGGCGGCGCGGGGCCGGGGTCGGGCGGTGGGTCGGGCGCCACGGCAGGCGCGTATCCCGACCTCTCGACGGGCGACTCCGTCCGCCACCAGACGCTGGGCGAGGGCGTGATCACCCGGATCGAGCCGGGCGGCGTCGTCACGGTGCGCTTCGCCGGCGAGAGCGCCGACCGCAAGCTGATGCTCGACTACGCACCGCTCGAGCGGATCTGAGATCCGTCACGCTTTCGACCCTGGCGCGGCGCTGGCCGTGTCCGGGCCGGCAGCTAGCATCGCGCTGTGTCAAGCTCCGGTGAAATGAACGAGGCCGACTTCGCCGAGATCGAGAAGACTCTGCTCTTCATCTCGGACGCTCGGGAACGCGCTCAGCGTGCACTCCGCGCCCTCGAGAAGAATCAGGCCGAGCCCCACTTGATCGAGGCGATGCGCGACTCGGAGGCCCAGCTCGCGGCACTGCACCGCTCGCTGATGCAGGCGACGTACTTCGCCGTGCCCAGCGAACAGCTCGCGCTCTAGCGAATGGCGCTGAGCGGTGACGAGATCCGTCACAGTCTGAATGCGCTCGCGCTGCGCTGGGGCCACTACGCCGGCAGCGAGCGCGGCGAGGCGCAGACGTTCCTCAACGAGCTCTTCGACTGTTACGGGACGTCGCGCATCGAGGTCGCGACCTTTGAGCAGCCGCAAGCGGGTCGCTTTCTCGACCTTCACTGGCCCGGCGTCTGCATCGTCGAGATGAAGGCGCCGTCGGAGGCCGGCC
>JANXXF010000501.1 GCA_025350775.1 Actinomycetes bacterium | reverse complement strand
CCGCCTGCTCGACCCGCCGCTGCACGAGTTCCTGCCGGCGGCCGAGGAGGCCACCTCCGACGCGATGCGCGAGCGGATCCGCTCGCTGCACGAGGCGAACCCGATGCTGGGCTCGCGCGGCTGCCGGCTCGGCCTGCAGTACCCCGAGATCTACGAGATGCAGGTGCGGGCCATCGCACGGGCGGCGATCGCGGTCGAGCGCCGGGTCGGCAGCAAGCCGGTGGTCGAGATCATGCACCCACTCGTCGGCTTTGCCGAGGAGCTGCGGCGGCTACGCGAGCTGACTGTTGCCGTCGCCGCTGAGGAGGGCCTCACCGGCTACCTGGTCGGCACGATGATCGAGCTGCCGCGCGCCTGCATCCGCGCCGACGAGATCGCTGAGCTCGCCGACTTCTGCTCGTTCGGCACCAACGACCTCACGCAGACGACGCTCGGCTTCAGCCGCGACGACGCCGAGGGCAAGTTCCTGACGCGCTACCTCGAGGACGGCGTGCTCGAGCGGAACCCGTTCGAGACGCTCGACCAGGAGGGCGTCGGCGCCCTGATGGAGATCGCGATCGAGCGGGCGCGCGGGGTGAAGGCCGACATCAAGCTCGGCATCTGCGGCGAGCACGGCGGCGACCCGGCATCGGTCGCGTTCTGCCACCGCTCCGCGCTCGACTACGTCTCCTGCTCGCCGTACCGCGTGCCGCTGGCACGCCTGGCCGCCGCTCAGGCCGCGCTCAAGGAGCAGGGCGTGACCGCGGTCGTCAGCGGCGGGTAGCGCGGTGGTGCGGGCGCGCGCGGCGGTCAGGCCCGTGGCGGCCGCAACGGCCGCCAGCCGACGCGTCTCGCGCCGGGTCTAGAGCAGGCCGATCTTCACGTACGCGATCAGCACCGACCCGATGCCGATCGCCAGGAGCGCGCCCACGCCGACGAGGCCGAGCCGGCCGTACGCCATGTGGCCGCGGCCGAAGCGCGACAGCGCGAACCCGCCGAGCACCCCGCCGACGAGCCCGCCGATGTGCCCGCCGATCGAGATGCCCGAAACGGCGAACGAGAAGGCGACGTTGATGACGATCAACGTCAACGCGGGGCCGGCGATCGAGCCCGTCGCCTGGTACTGCAGAGCGACCATGGCGCCCATGATCCCGAAGATCGCGCCGGACGCGCCCACGGTCAGGCTGTTGGGGTTCGCGATTAGTGCGCCGGCCGAGCCGGCCAGGCCCGAGACGGCGTAGAGCATGATGTAGCGACGCGAGCCGATCGCCTCCTCCAACGGCCCTCCCAGCCACCACAGGGCGAGCATGTTCATGCCGAGGTGGATCGGGCCGAGGTGGAGGAACGCCGCCGTGATCAGCCGCCACCACTCTCCGTTGGCGACGCCGGCTAGCGTGCCGTCGCCGTAGCGGGCGCGAGAGATGAGCGAGAAGTGCTCGAAGATCCAGCCGGAGTTCGCGCTGACACCGGCGCCGCCGCCCAGCTGCACGAGGTAGATCAGGACCATGCCGGCGACGAGCACGCGTGTAACCGGAGCAACGCCGCTGCGCAGATTCAGCGGCCGGGCGGCCGTGATGCGGGCCCGGGCGGCCGGGCGGTGCTGCGGATGCGTCTTGGCGGTGCCGCCGGCATGGTCGGGGCACTTGATGCCGACCGGCCCGAAGTTCATGCAGTCCGGGCAGATCGGGCGCTCGCACTCCGAGCAGGAGACTGCGGTCAGCCGGTTCGCATGGCGGTAGCACGGGCGCTCGAGGCTCACGGGCATCTAGGGTACCGGCGTGCGTATCCGCGTCGCTCTCACACCCGCCGAGCAGCTATCGGCGCCGATCGGCGTCGTCATCGACGTCCTCCGCGCGACCACCACGATCGCCCAGGCATTGGCGTCGGGCTACGAGCGGGTGATCTGCACGACCGAGGTCGACGAGGCCCGTGCGATCGCCGTGCAGGAGGGCGACTGCGCGCTCGGCGGCGAGCGCCACACCGTGAAGATCGAGGGCTTCGACTTCGGCAACTCGCCCACCGAGTACCTCGGCACCCCCGCCGCGCGCACGCTGATCTTCTCGACCACCAACGGGACGCCGCTGCTCGTCTCGGCTGCCGAGCGCTGCGAGACGGTGCTGCTGGGATCGCTGGCAACGCTGGACGCCGTCGTGCAGGCCGTGCGCGCTGCCGGCGCCGACGACGTCGTGCTGCTGTGCGCGGGCGTCCTCGGCGAGCTGGCGATCGATGACGTCTACGTGGCGGGCCGCCTGGCCGAGCTGCTCGGCGGCGACCTGTGCGACTCCGCCTGGGCTGCGGTGCACCTCGCCCGCTCGTTCCCCACAGCCGTCGCCGCCCTCGATGCCAGCCAGAGCGGCCGCAACCTCCACGGCTCCGTCCTCGAGTCGGACATCGCCTGGTGTGCCCGCGAAAGCCACCTCGCTGTCGTGCCACGCTTCGCCCGCATGATCGGCACGGCGGCCGAGGTCACGCTGTGACCCCGTGAGCCCGCTCGGCCGCCGGCTCAGCAGCAGCCGCTCGCTGTTGCGGGCGATCACTGCCACCCACGTCGCCGTCTACCGGCTGAGCGGCGGCCGCCTGGGAGCGAGCTTCAACGGCCTGACCTTCCTCCTGCTGTGCACGACCGGCGCCCGCAGCGGCCGGCAGCGCACGACGCCGCTGCTGTACGTCACCGACGGCGCGACTGTCGTACTCGTCGCCTCCAACGGCGGGCAGGCGCGCCACCCCGGCTGGCTCTTCAACCTCCGCCGGACGCCCGAGGCGGAAGTCGTCGTCGGCCGGGAGACCTGGCGGGTGCGCGCCCGCATCGCCGATCCTGCCGAGCGGGCCCGCCTGTGGCCGCGCGTCAACGAGGCCTACCCGTACCAGACGTACCAGGATGCGACGAGCCGGGAGATCGCAGTCGTCGTGCTCGATCGGCTCTGACCGGCTAGCGGAGATACCGGGGCTCCGTCTCCGCCCTTGACAGACGAACGTGTGTTCGGTAGAACATGTGTTCGGATGATCGCCTGCATCCTCATTCCCGGATTCGAGCTCCGCGCCGCGCTTCGCGCACGGCCGGGGTTGGCGCTGCGCCCCGCCGCGCTCGCGCCAGTACCGGGCACGGAGCAGCTGCTCGGGCCAGTGACCGCAGCCGCGGAAGCAGCCGGCATACGGCCCGGGATGCGGCTCGGTGAGGCGCTGGCGACCTGTCCCTCGCTCGTGCTCGTCGACCCCGACCCTGTGGGCGTCGAGCGCGAGTGGGAGGGCATCCTGCTGCGGCTCGAGGACGCCGGCTTCTCGGTCGAGCCGGAGGGGCCGGGCTGCCTCTACCTCGACACCCGTGGCGTCGAGCGCCTCTACGGCGGCGTCGAGAAGACGCTCAAGCGCGCCGTCACCGGCATCGGCACGGCCTGGGATGCCCGCGCCGGAGCGGCCATGACCCGCTTCACCGCGCTCGCCGCCGCCACCATCGCGCGGCCCGGCCAGATCGTCCAGGTGGACGAGGCCCGCACCCACGAGTTTCTCGCACCGCTCTCGCTCGACCTCGTGCCGCTTCCCGCCGAACGGCAGGCGGAGTTGCGAGAGCTGGGCATCCGGCGGCTCGGCGATCTTGCCGGGCTGCCGGAGCCCGCAGTCCGTAACCGGCTCGGCGCCGACGGGCGCGAGGCCTGGCGGCTCGCCCGTGGCGGCCACGGCGCCCCGGTCATGCCACGCACGCCGCCGCTTCAGCTCGTCGAGACGATCCGCTTCCCGGAGGCCGTCGGCAACGAGCTGACGCTCCGCCGTGCCCTGCAGATCCTTGTCGAGGGGCTCCTCGGCCGCGAGGAGCGGGAGGGACGGCCGCCGCGTAAGCTGGCGCTCACCGCCCGTCTCGCCAGTGGCGGCTCCTGGCGACGCACCGTCACGCTGCGCGAGCCGAGCGCCGAGGTCGCCCATCTGCGCAGCGCGCTCTGGCCCAAGCTCTCCGAGCTGCCCAGTCCCATCGTCGCGCTGCGGCTCGAGGTCGTCGAGCTCGCCACCAGCGTCGGCTGGCAGCTCGAGCTCGTCACTGCCGAGGGAGCCGCCCGCCGGGCGCGCCTCTCGGAGGGAATCCGCCAGGCGCGCGCCAGCGCCGGCCCCGGTGCGGTCTGCACCGTCGTGGAGGTTGCGCCGTGGTCGCGCATTCCGGAGAGCCGCTCGTTGCTCGTCCCGCGCGAGGACTGAGGAGCGCGTCGCCGCGAGCGGCGACGATCGCGGGCCGGCTCAACGCGCCACGCCCCGCACTCGTCGAGGCCGCCATCGACGGCACGCCCAGGGTCGTCAACCGCCGCTCCGTCGACTTCGTCCGTGAGGAGTGGCGCGTCGTCGACCGCTGGTGGACCGACGAGCCGATCAGCCGCCGCTATTTCGACCTCGTCCTCGAGACGGGCGAGCACGAGATCGCCTTCCGCGACGAGGAGGCCGGCACGTGGTACCTGCAGCGGGCGTAGGGCGCGCCGGGCGCGGCGGCGGACGGCACCGGCAATGCCGTACGTAGAGCTGCACTGCCACTCGGCGTACTCGTTCCTGGACGGGGCCTCCCAGCCCGACGAGCTGGCCGTCCGCGCCGCCGACCTCGGCTACGCGGCGCTCGCCCTCACCGACCACGACGGCGTCTACGGGTCGCCCGAGTTCGCGCACGCGGCGAAGGCGCTCGGCGTGCGGGCCATCACCGGGGCCGAGGTGACCGTGCGGCTGCCGCGGCCGGACACGGCACCGGGCCGGGCGGGCGACCCGGGCGCCGGGGCCACCGCCCACGTCACCCTGCTCGTCGAGACGCAGCGCGGCTACGCCACCCTCTGTCGGCTGCTCACCCGGGCCCACGCCCACACGCGGCTGCCCGGCCGCGAGCACGAGCTGCTGCCGGCGGCGCTCGACCTCGACGCGCTGCTGGAGAGCAACGAGGGCCTCGTCTGCCTTTCCGGCTGCGCCCGTCACGGCCTCGCTCTGCGCGACCCGGCGGCGGCGGCACGCCTCGCTGCGGCGTTCGGGCGCGAGCGGT
>JANXXF010000458.1 GCA_025350775.1 Actinomycetes bacterium | reverse complement strand
CGGTACATCTACGAGGGCGAGCTGGAGCAGGAGGAGGCCGAGGAAGCAGCGCTCGCGCGCGGCTGACCCGGGGCCGCGCGCCAACGGCACCCTCGAGCCGTCACGCGAGAGATCGGCGGACGCCGCCCGGCCGGCGGCGTCCGCCTCCGCCTACAGCCGCGTGATCTCGATGTCGAGCGCACCCTCCCACAGCACCTTGACGCCGAGCTCGCGGAGGTGCTCGCGGCCCTCCTCGATCGTCATCAGGTGGTTTGCGGCCAGCAGGCCCGCCTTGCTCGCGAAGGCGCAGTGGCCGTACGGGAAGAGGATCTCGGTCTCGCTGACGCCGCCCGGGTAGAGCAACACCTGGCCCGGCGCCGGGTAGCAGGTCGGGTCCTCGAACGGGATCGGCAGCTTCAGCTCGCCCATCGGGATCCACGCCGCCTCACCCGACCAGCGGACGTGGATGATCTTGCTCGTGAAGGGCAGCATCGTCTCGAAGGCGGCGACCGTCTGCGGGGATGCCTCCCGCTCGAGACGGGCGGTGAACTTGAACGGGCCTGCAACTATACGGAGGTCGCTCATGCTTGCTACTTGCCGCGCTGACGCAGGAAGAACTCGAGGATCGCCCGGTTGTACTCCTCGGTCGAGTCGATCGGGTTGGAGTGGCCGCCACCCTTGATGACGTACTTCTCGCAGCCCTTGATGCCCTCGTAGATCCCCTGCTGGCCGACGCCGCCGGGGCCCTGGTCCCACGGCGTCATCAGGTCCTCGTCGCCACCGATCACCAGCGCCGGCGAGGTGATCTTCGGGTGCCACGGCGTGAGATCCATCTCGTTCATCGCCTCGCAGGCCGCGATGAAGACCTCGCTCGTGTTGGAGTCGGTGAGGATCTGCTGGATGAAGTCGACGGCGCCCGCGTTGGCCGGATTCGCGAGGTACGCCTTGTTGAGGCCCTGCCATGCGATCAGCTCGGCCAGGATGCGACTGCCGGGGCCCTTCGGGTCCATGCGCGTGATGTCGATCCAGTTCTTGAAGACCAGGCGGCCGGAGACGCCGAGCTTCGCCGCGGAGCAGTTGATGACGACCGAGATCGTCCGCTGCGGGTACTTGCCGGCGAACGTCTGCGCGACCATGCCGCCCATCGACGTGCCATGGATATGCGCCCGCTGGATGCCAAGCACGTCGAGCAGGCCGGCGACGTCGTCGGCCCAGACCTCCATGTCGTACTTCTGCACCGGCTTGTCCGACGTGCCGTACCCGCGCTGGTCGAAGTCGATCACCTTGAAGTGATCGGCCAGGACGGGCGTGCACGGGTCGGTGTTGAAGTGGCCGAAGCCGGCGCCGTGCAGCTGCACGACTGCCTCGCCCTCGCCCGTGATGCGATGCCACAGCTTGACGCCGTTGACCTCGATGAATGTCCCGTTCGGGCTGACCTCGGCCATCTGTTCCTCCTACGGTGGGGGCGGTGGCGCGGAGGTCGCGCTACCGGTCGACGGTGATCTGGACGCGCTCGGGCGCGGTTGCGAAGAAGTCTCTGCGGAACTCGTCGTTCGATGCCCACTCGCGCTTCGGCACGACACGGCGCACGAGGCTGAAGCGCGCGGGCGCCTCGACGAACGGGAACGGGCTGATGCGGACATGCCACGGCGCGATCGGCTCGATCAGCAGCTCGCCCTCGCTGCCGTCGTAGCCGAGCGGCAACGGGGCCAGGGTCTCGGACGTGCCACCCTCGATGTCCTTCAGCGAGAAGTAGACCGCCAGCCGGTCGTACACCTGCAGCAGCTTGTAGTTGACCCAGCGCTCCGCTTCGGGCACGCCGAGCTCGGCGACCTGCCGCTCCTGCCAGGCCTCCTGCTCGGCGACGAAGCCGTTGACCAGCTCCGGGTGCTCGGCCGCCTGTTTGAGGCCGAGGCCGGGCTGCGTGCCATACCTGCCGGTATAGATCCCGGAGCCATGCATCGAGACGAGCAGGCCGGCGTACGGATCCTGCTCGGCAACCGCGGCGATGCAGGCGCGATAGAAGGTGAGGTGCGACGGCACCGCGACCTCGAGGAAGGCGGTCGGCCTCACGGTGCCGGGGTTGAGCGTCGGCTCGCGCTCCCACACGGCCCAGCCGTCGTCGTGACGGCGCGCGGCAACCTGGACTGAGCCGTGCGGACGGGGCGCCTCGACGGCGCCGCCCCCCCACTGCGCAGCAAGCTGGCCGGAGAGCTCCCCGTGGTCGGGCTGCAGGACGATCTGCCAGGCGTGGTCCATCTCGCGTACGAACATGGCTCCTACAATAAGACAAACGTGGGGGCGATATCCAGATATGGCTACGCCCGCGAGGAGGACGTCTCGGGCCTCGTGGCCTCGGTGTTCCTGGACATCCGGGCGCGCATGCCGTTCGTGCCGGCGATCTTCAAGGCGCTCGCCGCCGACCCGCCGACGCTGGAGTCAGCCTGGCTGCAGGCGCGTCAGCTCTACGACCATCCCGGCAGGGCGGCCGCCACCGAGCGCCTGCGCGCGCTGGCCGACCCGCGGCTCGACTGGATCGCCCCACCCGCCGTGCGCGCTGCCGTCACCGCCTTCCGTGACGACCTGCCCAACATGGTGCTGATCGTGACCTCGCTGGCGCTGGCGCTCGACGGCGGGCTGCCGCGGGTGCCCGCGCCGCCGGCGTTCCTCCCCGCGTCCGGGCCGTTGCCGCCCACGCCCGTGCCCGAGGATCGCAACGAGCAGCCGCTCTACGACGAGATCCGCGCGGTGTACGGCACCGAGCACCTGCCGAGCATCTTCCGGGCGCTCGGTGCGACGGGGCTGCTGGCGGAGCCCTGGGCGGCGGTCGGGCCGTACCTCGCGAGCGCGGCCGGGCGCGCACACGTCGTGCGCGTGCGGGAGGCGGCGGAAGCAGCGGCGCGGGCCTTCCCAGAAGTCGCGTGCTTCGAAGCGAAGAGCGCTCGGCCCGTGCTCGACCAGTTCCGGGTCGCGTTGCCGATCAACCTCGTGTTCGTGCTGGCCGCGAGCAACGCGGGCTGAGCCTGGATCCACCGACGGAGACGCCGCTCACGGCTGCGGCAGCGGCAGCGGCAGCGGCAACTCCTTTAGCCGCCGCGAGGCCAGCGCGCCGAGCAACGTGAAGGCCGCCATCAGGAGCCACACCGTGTCCCAGCCGTAGGCGTCTGCGAGCGCGCCCAGCGGCGCGGTGAGGATGCCCGACATCGCGAACACGAGGGTGGCGGCGACCGCGACCGCCTGACCTGCGAGCGCCGGCGGCACCGACTCGCCGGCGCTGACGTACACGAGGTGGTTCCAGCCGAACGCGCCGAAGCCGAGGATGGCGACCGCCGGCAGGGTCATCGCGAGGCCGCCGCCGTGCCGGGCGCCGGCGAGGGCGAGCACCCCGACGGTGGTGACGAGGCCGATCTCGAACAGTGTCCGGCTGCGACGCCGCCCGCCGCTGCGGTCGGCGACCTTGCCCCAGAAGACCCGGCACGCCGCCGCCGACAGATTGAGCACGACGAAGGCGGCGCCGGCGCCGAAGGCGGTCAGGCCGGCGTCGCGCAAGGACGGGACGAGGTAGGCGAGGCACGCCTGGAGCGCCATGATGTAGAGGGCCGAGATGCCGAACAGCGTCCAGATCCGGCGCACACGGAGGATGCGCCGGAGGGCGAAGCCAACCGTTCGACTGCCGGGCGGGCTGCCGGCGTCGGCGACCAGTGAGAACGCGATCCCCGTAATGCCGACGAGGGCCGCCGTCAGGAATAGCACCGCGTGCACGTTGATGGTGTGCTCGACGGCGGGAAGGGTCATGGCGGCTGTCACGCCGCCGAGGGGAAAGGCCATCTGGCGGACGCCGAGCGCCCACGCGCGCCGCTCGGCTCCGTACACCCGGAACAGCGCTCCCGAGCCGGCGATCGAGATCACGGAGGTACCGAGGCCCGAGCAGAAGAGAGCGACGATGAGGATCGCCGGCGAGCTGGTGGCAGCGGCCGCGACGACGCTGACGACGGCGATCAGCGTTCCCGCCACGACGCAGCGGCGCGAGCCGAACCGGTCGACGAGGAACCCCCAGGCGATCAGCGAGGCGCCCGCGCCGAGCAGCGTGGCGGTCACGGCAGCACCGTACGCCGGCAGGCTCAACCCGTAGACGTCGCGCAGCGCCGGCCCTACCGACGGCAGCCCGAAGTTGATGAACGCGACCGCCGCCTGGGCCACCGTCGCCCACACGAGGACGACCCCCGCCGACGGCCCCGCCGGGGGCGGACGCTGCGTCTCGTCGGTCCCCCGCATCGCCAGCGAGCATATCGCCCTGTACCGAGGTGCCTCCCGGCGGGCTATCGTGCGTCCCGTGAACCGTCAGGAGATCGCCCGCCAGCGCCGTCGCCAGTCGATCGAGGCGACCCTCGAGATCGAGGTCGAGCGTGAGACGCTGCTGCGCGAGCGCTTCTCCGACCTGATCGGCGACGCCGATGCCTGGAAGGTCGACGCCGAGGTGCTCCCGGGCATCCCGGCCGACGAAGTGGCCCTGCTCGACCGCATGCTGCTCGTCGAGAGCGAGCCGGACGAGGACGCCAAGGAACGGTACGAGGAAGACATCCGCGAGCTGCGCGAGGACATCGAGGAGTGCGAGCGCCGCCAGCGCGCACTCCGCCGCTTCTCCCACGCACTCGGTGAGTAAGGAGGCAGTTTCGATGGCAGTAGTCGAGTCCAACCCGGAAGCCGGCCAGCGCGCCCGCGACGACGATCGCAAGCACGTCCTCCACTCCTGGTCGATCAAGTCGAAGATCGACCCGTTGCCGATCGCGCGCGCCGAGGGCCGTTACATCTGGGACTTCGACGGCAAGCGCTACCTCGACTTCTCGTCGCAGCTGATCAACGTCAACATCGGCCACCAGCACCCGAAGCTCGTCGCCGCGATCCAGGAGCAGGCCGGCAAGCTCTGCACGATCGCGCCCTCCTTCGGCAACGACCAGCGCTCCGAGCTGGCCCGCCTGCTCGCCGAGGTGACCCCGGGCGACCACTCGCTCGCCTTCTTCACGAACGGCGGCGCCGAGGCCAACGAGAACGCCGTCAAGCTCGCCCGCTGGTATACGGGCCGCCACAAGATCGTCGCGCGCTACCGCAGCTACCACGGCGCCACCGCCGGCGCGATCACGCTGACGGGCGACCCGCGCCGCTGGTTCGCCGAGCCGGGCCTGCCGGGTGTCGTGCGGATGCTCGACCCGTACACCTACCGCTGCCCTGCCGGCCACCCTGACCCATGCCCCGTCTGCTCGGGCGGGCCGCACCTCGAGGAGATCCTCCAGTACGAGGGCGCGCACACGGTCGCCGCCGTGCTCGTCGAGACGGTGACCGGCACCAACGGGATCATCCCGCCGCCGCCCGGCTACCTCAAGTCGATCCGGGAGACCTGCGACCGCCACGGCATCCTGCTGATCTGCGACGAGGTAATGGCCGGCTTCGGCCGCACCGGCGAGTGGTTCGCCTGCAACCACTACGACGTCGTCCCGGACATCATCACGATGGCCAAGGGCATCAACTCCGGCTACATCCCGCTGGGCGCGATGAGCGTGCGCCAGCCGATCGCCGACTGGCTGGAGAACGAGTACTTCGGCGGCGGCCTCACCTATTCGGGCCATCCGCTCGCGTGCGCCGCAGGCGTCGCCTCGATCAACATCTTCCGCGAGGAGGGCATCGTCGAGAACGCCGCGGCGATGGGCAAGGTGCTCGCGGTCGAGCTGCCGAAGCTGCAGGCGAAGCACCCGTCGATCGGCGAGGTGCGCGGCCTCGGCCTCTTCTGGGGCCTCGAGCTGGTACGCAACCGCGCGACGAAGGAGATGCTCGTCCCGTTCAACGCGAGCGGCGAGGCCGCCGCGCCGATCGGGCGGCTCGGCAAGGCCGCGCTGGCGAAGGGCCTCTCACTGATGACGCACTGGAACGTGGCGATCGTGGCGCCGCCGCTGACGATCACCCGTGAGGAGCTCGACGAGGGTCTGGCGATCCTCGACGACGTGCTCTCGGTCGCCGACGAGTACGTCACGGGGTAGGCGCCGCGCGGCCAGCTCGGCAAAGGACAATCCCTTGACGCCGCACCATCCGAAAGCAATCATCCGCTGGATGCGGAGGCTCGGGATTCGGCACCTGACCGCTGCGGTCGCCGCAGCGCTCGTGCTCGCGGCCGCGGGCGCACAGAGCGCCGCGGCCGGACAGACGAGGGCCGCTGCTCTCAGCCCGACCACGACGACGGTCACCACCACGAAGGCCTCGGCCGTCTACGGCGATTCGGTGACGTTTCGCGCCAACGTGTTCGTAGCGAATTCGACGATCCCGGCGAGCGGGGCGGTGACCTTCGCGGTTGACGGGGTGACGCTGGCGGCGGGCGTGGCGATCAGCGGCGGCGTCGCAGCGGTCACAACCTCGGCGCTCTCGGGCGGCAGCCACGCGATCACTGCGAGCTACCCTGGCGCCGGCGTCTCCTTCTCTCCGAGCAACGGCAGCCTCACCCAGGTCGTCGCAAAGGCGAACCCGACGGTCACCCTCGGCTCGTCCGCCAACCCCTCCACCTTCGGAAACTATGTGACGGTCACGGCGACCGTGACAGGCATCGGCCCCTCGCAGCCGTCAGGGTCGGTCTCGTTCCCGAGCAGCGGCCTGCCCGCCGTAACGCTGGCCGCCGGCCAGGGCACATTCCAGTACAACCGCGGGAGCGCGGGCAGCACTACCTTTCAGGGGCTCTACAGCGGGGATGCCAACTACAACGCAGCGTCGGCCACGGCTCTGACCCAGGTCGTCAACCCGGCACCGACGACGGTCACGCTGGTCTCGAGCCAGAACCCGTCGTGGTACTACCAAACAGGCCCGTCGGTGACGGTCACCGTCGCGGCAGTCGGCGGCCCCAGCGTAGGGGTACCGACGGGCAAGGTGACGACCACTCCGGGCAACGGGTACGTCAACCTCGACGCGAGCGGCAAGGCGACCTTCCTGCTGCGCGACTACACGCCCGGTGTCACGACGCTGGTCGGCACGTACTCCGGCGACGCGAACTTCGCGCCCAGCACCTCCGCCCCGCTCATCCAGACCATCACCAAGTCCAGTCAGCCTCTGACGATCGCCGGTGTGCCGGCGACGCCCGTCGTCTACGGTAGCCCCTTGGCCTTCATGTTCTCGGTGAAGTCCCCGGCCGGTGCGCGCGTTCCGACCGGCACCCTGACGCTGAACCCTTTCGATGCGGACGGAAACGCGACGAAGACGCTGTCGGGCACGGCAACCGCGACATTCGCGACCACCGCCGGAGCGAATGCGAGCGGCTCGTATGTCGTGACCTACAGCGGCGACGCGTACTACGCCGGCGGAACGTTTCGTGCCATCACGGTCGCGGTCACGAAGGTGAGCTCGACCGTCGCGGTGAGCGCCTCGGCAAGCTCCGCGACCGTCGGCGACACCGTGACCCTGACTGCCACCGTCACCGGCCCCGGCACCGATGGTGGCTCGGTGCTGTTCACGGACGGCGGGCAGTCCCTCGGGCCACCGGTCACCGTGACGGGAGGAAGGGCCGGGAGGAGCGTCACCCTGGCCGGCCCGGGCAAGCACACGTTCCGCGCGGTGTTCTCGGGCACCGCCAACGCCGGCGGGAGCGAGGCGACCGTCGACGTCGCCGTAGCGCCCGCCGCAGCGTCGCCGACGCCGGCCGCCGCCCCGACCCCTGCCGCCGACAAGGGAGTCGCCGATGCCGGCAAGCGGGCCGCCGCACCCGGGCCTGCGACCACCACCGGGGCGGGCAGCGCGGCCGGGCCGGGAGCAAAGGTCACCGCGGGCACGGCCAAGCCCGCCGCCAGGCCCACGGCGAAGCCGACAGCCGCGGCCGCGGGCAAGCCCGCGCGCCCGAAGGCGGCAAAGCCGACCAAGCCGGCAGCGCCGAAGGCGAAGCAGAAGCCGACCGGGAAGTGACGTCCCGCGGGGCGCGCGGCACGGCAGCGCGTTGACGCCTCTCCCGACTGCGGCGATAGTTTCGGCATGCGGCGATCTCGCACTGCTCTCGTCGCCGTCGCAGCCGTCGCGGCGCTGACGCTCGCCGGCACGCTCGCCGGGAGTGCGGCGGCGAGGCGAACGGTGGCCGCCGCGCCGAGCCCGACGACGACGACGGTGACCTCGTCGCGGAACCCGTCCGTGCGGGGCGAGTCCCTGACGCTGACCGGGACCGTGCGCAAGTCGGGAACGGCCATACCGGCGACGGGGCTGGTGACGTTCGCCGTGGACGGCGCGACCGTCATGCCCGGCGCCCCGCTGCTCGCCGGGGTCGCTACGATCACGGTCGCGAGCCTCGCCCTCGGCAGCCACACCGTCAGCGTGAACTATGGCGGCAGCGGCGCCACCTACCTGAGCAGTAGCGGGAGCCTCACGCAGACGATCGACAAGGCTTCAGCCGCCGTCACCGTCGCAGCGACTGCGAACCCGGCGGTGTACGGCCAGGAGCTGGTCTTCACGGCAACCTTGAAGGCGGTGCGGCCGGCGAGTGGCGTCCCGGTCGGCACGGTCGACTGGCTGGTCGGCTCGACTGCGGCCAGCAGCACCATCGCGAACGGCAAGGCCGAGCTACGGCTGCCCCTGGCGGCGGGCAGCTACCCGGTGACCGCCTCGTACCCGGGTGATGCGAACTTCGGCGCGGCGGCCACTGGCCCGTTCACCGAGACGGTGTACAAGGCCGCAACGACGCTGACGCTGACCTCCAGCCAGAACCCGTCGCCCTACAACCAGCCGGCGAGAATCGCAGTGACCGTGACGCCAGTGAGCCCCGGTGCCGGCGCGCCCTCCGGCACCGTCAAGCTCGACCTGGCCGGGAAGACCTTCGACGTCAGCATCGCCGACGGCAAGGGAACGTACGCCCTCGCGAACTACACGCCTGGCAGCCAGAAGCTGGATGCCGAGTACCTCGGTGATGCCAACTTCGCCGGGAGCGACGCCGAGACGCTGGTGCAGAGCGTCGGCAAGGCGCAGCTCCCCGCACTCGTCGGGAGCTTCCCGGCGCGGCCGGTCGTGCTGGGGAGCCGGCTGAGCCTCGCCTTGACGCTCACGCCCCTCGCCGGTGTCGGCGCGCGTACGCCAACCGGCAGCGTCACGTTGAGCCCGTTCGACGGGAGCGCGACGGTGGCGCTCACGAAGTCGGGCGCGGCAGCCTACGAGACGACGGCGGGCGCCAACCCCGGCGGCTCGTACACCGTGGCCTACACCGGCGACGCGAACTACAGCGGCGGCAGCTACCCCCCGTTCAAGGTGGACTTCAAGAACGGCAGCACCGCGTTGTCGTTGAGCGCAGCACCCGCGGCCGCCACCGACGGCGACACGCTCACGCTGACGGCGACCGTGACCGGCGTCGATGTAGTTCTCGATCGAAATGCCGGCAGCGTGACGTTCACCGACCGCGGCAAGGCCATCGGGAAGCCCGTCGCGGTGGAGGGCGGGAAGGCCACGGTCACCGTGACGGCGTCCGACCCCGGCACTCACACCTTCCGCGCAGCCTTCACCGTCGCCGGGACTATCGACGGCAGCGACGACACGGTCGACGTATTCGTGACGACCGCCAGCGTCGCACCCGCCAGCGTCGCACCCGCGAGCGCGGGCGGCAAGTCCGCGGTCGAAGGCCCTGCAACGACCCGGAGCAAGGCGCCGGTGAAAGCCCCATCGAAACCCAGCACCAGGACTGTAAAGCCGGCTGCGAAGCCGGCAACGCGTGTGAAGCCCGCCCGGCCAGCGGTGAAGAAGACGGCGAAGAAGTAGCAGCGCCGGAATCGGCACCCAGCTGAGAACCGCCAGCGCCCGCACCGCGTAGAGGAGGATGCGTGACCTCCCGGTCACGTGCAATTGACCTGTCCCAACTCTGGAGGAACCTATGCGCATCACCAGGACGCTCGCCGTCGGCGTGCTCACACTTGCCGTCGCCGGCTCCCTCGCCGGCATCGCGGCCGCCGGCTGCACCACGAACCCGCTGACCGCCACGCTCACGGGCGCCGCCGAGACACCCGCCGGCGATCCGGCCGGCAGCGGAAAGGCCAAGATCACCTTCGACATCTCGGAGGGCCTCGTCTGCTGGTCGGTCAACGTGAAGGGCACGGCCGCGCCGGTCGCAGCCCACATTCACAAGGCCGCTGCCGGCGCTTCCGGCCCCGTTGTCGTGCCGATCGGTACGCCTGCCAAGGGTACGACGAAGGGCTGTGTTGCAGCTGGTCGCGCGCTGATCAGAGACATCATCGCGAACCCGTCGGAGTACTACGTCAACGTGCACACGGGTGCGTTCCCGGCCGGTGCTGTGCGCGGCCAGCTCGCAGCCGCCTAGCGCCACAGGCTGCTCCAGCGGTCGGGGCGGGTGCAGGCAGCGTAGGCTCAGGCCCGCGCCCGTCCCGATCGAAAGGAGTCGTCCCGTGTCCGCATTCATCGTCGCCCTCTGCCTCGCCTCAGGCGCTCTGTTACCCGTCCAGGCGGCTGTCAACGGAAGGGCGGCGCATCTTCTCAACTCGCCGTTCCGCGGCGGCCTCGTCTCGTTTGGCGGAGGTTTCCTGATCCTCCTGATCCTGTCGTTCGCGTCTACCCGTTCGTGGCCGTCGCTCCCGGCGATCGGGCGGATGCCGTGGTACGCCTGGGTCGGTGGTGGCGTCGGCTCGCTGTACGTGGTCTCGATCATCCTCGCGGCGCCGCGCATCGGCGCCCTGCAGATGCTGGTCGCACTCACCGTGGGCCAGGCGATCTCGTCGGTGGTGATCGAGCGGCAAGGCTGGATCTTCTATCCCCAGCACGCGATCACGGCGCCGCGGGCCGTAGGCGTCGCCGCAGTCGTCGCAGGCCTTATCCTGGTGCGTCTATGAGCGCACACGACATCACCCGTCTCGGCGTCAAGCCGCACCTCTCGAATGCCGTCGTCCACGGCGGCATCGCCTACCTGGCCGGCGTCACGCCCGCGACCGGCATCACCGTCGCCGAGCAGACCGTCAGCGTGCTGGAGCAGATCGACGGCCTGCTGGCCGAGGCCGGCACCGACCGGTCGCGGCTGCTGACCGCCGAGATCTGGCTCACCGACATCCGCAACCGCGACGAGCTGAATGCCGTGTGGAACGCCTGGGTCACTCCCGGGAACCCGCCGGCGCGCGCCTGCGTCGAGGCAAAGCTGGCCTTCCCGGAGTGGCTGGTCGAGATCATGGTGACTGCGGCGGTCTAACGAGCGCCGGCAGGCGTCTACCGGGCGCCGGTCGCCACCCAGACGATCGTCTTCGCCGCAAGCCGGTCGAGCGCTTCGACGCACAGCTCGAGGTGCTCCTCGCGCGTGTCCTCCGCCGGGTTGTGCGAGAGGCCGCGCAGGCTCTGGACGAACAGCATCACCGTCGGCACGCCCGCCTGGGCGACCGAGGCGGCGTCATGCAGTGGCCCGCTCGGCAGGCGGTGCGAGCGGCCACCCGCAACCTCGCGGATCGCCTCGTCGCAGAGATCGACGAGGCGCGCGTCGAACGGGATCGGCGGGATGCGCCAGGTCGGCGTCCAGGCGACCTCGACTCGCTCCTCGGCGGCGAAGCGCTGCGCCGCAGCCTGGGCGTCGGCGAGCATCGCCGCGAGCCTGCCAGCGTCGAGGTTGCGTTGGTCGAGCGTGATGTCGCACTCGCCGACGACGGCGGTGACGATGCCGGGCCGCGTGACGCAGCTGCCGACGGTGCAGACGCCGCCGTGGCGCTGCGCGATCTCGCGGACATCCAGGCCGAGCCTGGCGGCGGCGGCGAAGGCGTCGCGGCGCACCGCCATCGGCGTCGAGCCCGCGTGTGCCGCCTGGCCGGTGAAGCGGATGACATTGCGCTCCACACCGACGGTGCCGAGCACCGCTCCCAGCGGCAGGCCGAGGCCCTCCAGCACCGGCCCCTGCTCGATGTGCAGCTCGAGGTAGGCGGCCGCCGTGCCGAGCTGGCGGCGCGCCTCACCCATGCGGTCGACCAGCACGCCGTGGGCTGCGAGCGCGTCGGCCAGGACGATGCCGTCGCGGTCGGTCAGGTCGCGCACCGCGTCGGGGTCGAGCTGGCCCGCCGCCGCCGCCGACCCGAGCAGCGAGCGGCCGAAGCGGGCGCCCTCCTCGTCGGCCCAGTCGACCAGGCGCAGCGTCACCGGCGGCGACGACCCCGCGGCCGCCTCGGCGGCGACCCGCCGCAGCACCTCGAGGCCTGCCACGAGGTTGAGGCACCCGTCGAGCCAGCCGCCGTTCGGCACCGAATCGAGATGGCCGCCAATGAGGACGGCGCGGTCGGACGCGCCCGCGAGCGTCGCCCAGGCATTCCCGGCCTCGTCCAGCTCGTAGGCGACGCCCGGGACAGCGGCGATCTTCTCGCGCAGCCACGCGCGGGCGGCCGCCCAGGTCGGCGTCCAGCACTCGCGCTGGGCGCCGTTCTGGTCGCCCGTGAGGGCGCGCAGCTCGTGCAGCTCGCGGACGGTGCGGCCGGGGTCGACGCTCATCGGTGCCTCCTCCTACTTGCCGCGGAAGTGCGGGATGATCTCCTTGCGATACGTCTCGAGGATCTGCTCCTGGCCCTGGGTCATGAGGTAGATGTTGAACTGCGTCATGCCCGCCTCGACGAGGCGCTCGAGCTTCTCGATGTGCTGCGACACGGTGCCGAGCACCGAGAAGGCGTCGCAGGTCTCGTCGTCGACGAACTCGCCGTGCTGGGCGCCGCGGCGCGAGTGATCCTTGTAGTCGTAGAACTTGCGCCGCTCGACGTACTGGTAGAGCGCCGGCGGGAGCAGCGCCGGGTCGGTGCGCGTGAGCAGGTCGACGACGTGGTTGGACACCATCGCCGGGAACCAGCGCGTCTCGCTGCGGGCCAGCTCCATGTCGTCGCCGATGAACGCGGGCGCCGAGACGATCGCCTCCAGCTGCGAGCCGTCGCGGCCGGCTGCGTTCGCCGCGGCGCGCGCCTGATCCATGAACCACTGGGTCAGGTCGGGGTCGGCGAGCTGGATGATCACGCCGTCGCCGACGCGGCCGGCCACCGCGAGCGCCTTCGGCCCGTAGGCGGCGACCTGCATCGGGATCGTGCCGAGATCCTTCGCCCACGGCAGCTCGAGCTCCTTGCCGTTCCACTGCACCGTGCCGCCGTTCATCATCGACTTGATCATCACGAGCGACCGCTCGAACTCGCCCATCGGCACCGGCTCCAGGCCGATGACGCGCCGCGACGAGTCGCCACGGCCGATGCCAAGCACCATCCGCCCCTGCGAGATCGCCTGCAGCGTCGCATACGAGCTGGCGGTGACGGTTGGGTCGCGGATCCCCGGGTTCGTCACGCAGTGGCCGAGCAGAACGCGTTCGGTGCGGTCGGCGGCAAGCGCCAGCAGCGGATAGGCGTCGTGCCAGAGGATATGCGAGTCGTATGTCCACACCTGGTCGAACCCCGCCTGTTCGGCGAGCTGCGTCAACTCGAGGAAGCGGGTGAACGGTGGGTCGGGGAGGATCGTGACGCCGAACTTGAGCATGCGGACTCCTGTCTCTGCGGTGCTTGAACTCAACCGGAAGCACGGCCGCTAGGCAAGTCGAGCACGAGCCGTTACCGTGGAGCGCATGCGCCGCCCGCTCCTCGCCACGCTCGCCGTCGGACTCGCCGTCGCAGCGGCGGCCGGCGGAGCGACCGCGGTGGTGCGGCCCGCCGACCCCAGGGTGGTCTGGGCCGACCGCGTCTCGGCGATCTGCCACCGCTACCAAGGGCAGCTGGCGCAGGTGCCGGCGCCGGCGACGGTCAGCAACGCGCTCGTGCTCTCCACCCTGGCCGGGCGGGCGTTGCCGCTGCTCGCCGGACAGGCCCTCGAGGTGGGCAGGGTGCCGGTGCCGGCAACGGTGCGCGAGCAGGTCGCCGCGCTGCTGAACGACGACGCGGGCGCCATCCTGGCGCTCCGACGGATCCGCACGGCCGCCGGGAAGGACGACCTGCGCGCCGCACAGCAGGCCTTCGTCGTGTTCCTCGCGGCGCAGTCCTCGGCGCGCTCGCGCTCGCTGGCGCTCGGGATCCGCTGCTAGCTCGGCGGTGCGTCAGACCTCGTCGCGCTCGCGCGTGTCACGCGGTAGCGGCTGGGCAAACAATGGCTCCTCGGGCTCCGGGTCAGGCTCGGGATCCGGGTCGGACGAGCCTCTGAAGCCCTCGAAGCCGCCACCACCGTCATCGTCGCCGCCGCCGTGCTTCTTGCGACGGTGCTCCATCCAGTAAGCGATCCAGATCGAGCACTCGAAGAGGATCATCAGCGGGATCATCTCGAGGGTCGTCGTGATCGGGTCGACGCCGGGCAGCGCGACGGCAATCGCGGCCATGATCACGTAGCCGAGCCGCCGGTTCTTCTTCAGCTTCGTGTACGAGAGCACGCGCACCATCACGAGCCCGAGGATCACGATCGGCAGCTCGAACACCACGGTGACGGCGATCAGCACCGTCGTCGCGAAGGAGAAGTAGTCGCGCGCGCGGATCTGGATGTGGTAGAGCGAGTCGTCGTAGCTGGTCAGGAACTTCACCGCTGCGGGCAGGGCGACGAAGTAGCCGAAGGCGAGGCCGAGCGCGGCGAGCATCGTCGCGAAGGCCGTCATGGCGACGACCCCGCGCTGGATCTTCGGGTTGAGCGCGGGTGCGAAGAACGCCCACACCTGGTAGACGATGACGGGGAACGACAGCAGGAACGCCGCGTAGAGGCTGACCATCAGCGACGTGATGAACGGCTCGGTCGGCGAGAGCGTGACGAGATCGCGCTTGCCCGCCGGCAGCGGATGCTCGAGCCAGCCGATGACGTGATGTCGGAACGCGTACGTGACCGAGAACGTCACGACGAGCGCGATCAGCGCGAAGACGATGCGATGTCGCAATTCGCCCAGATGGTCGACGAGCGGCGCTTCCTCGCCGAAGTCAAGCCGCTGCGGGGCGAAGCGCCGCGGGATGATTCTCATGCGCTAGACGATGGAGTCGCGGTCGCGCGACGAGACAGGCTCGTCCTGCGACGGAGTCGACGTCGTTGTCGGCAGCGCCTGGCGGTCGTCATCGTCCTTGCCCTGGATGGAGCTCTTGAACTCCCGCATGCCCTTGCCGAGCGAGCGGCCCATCTCGGGAAGGCGCTTGGGTCCGAAAACGAGCAGGACGACGAGGAGCAGAATGAGAAGTTCCCAGGGCGATATCCAACCAGGCATACGCTGAGCCTAGCCGGTCCGGGTGCCACGTGTCCACTGGTAGCGACGAGCCTTCGCTGAGATTCGCCAAGGCTTAACGCGGGCGGGCAGCCGTGGCTGGCTAGCGCGCGTCGGGCTGCTTGACCACGTACACGGCCGAGTAGTCGAGCGCGCCCAGCCCGGCCTGCTGCCCCGCGCGGTACTGCGCGAGCGCCGCGCTGGTCATCTCGGCGGTCAGCCCGTGCGCGGCGGCCAGGTCGCGCGCAAGCTCCATGTCCTTGACGATCAGGTCGAGCATGAACATCGGGCTCCACTCCGCCGACGCCGGGTGCCGGTCGCTGACGCCGGCGAGTGGGAAACGGTTGCGCAGCACCTTGGAGTCACCGGTCGAGGAGGTAACGAGCTCATAGAAGACCGCCGGGTCGATGCCCTCGCGCTGTGCGATCGCGCACGACTCGGCGAGGGCGGCCATGTTGCAGCCCGCCATCAGGTTGTTGCAGAGCTTGGCGGCCTGGCCGGTGCCGGGCCCGCCGACGTGGCGTACCAGCGAGCCCATCAGCTCGAACAGCGGGCGGCAGCGCTCGAAGCTGTCGGCGGCGCCGCCGACCATGATCGTCAGCGTCGCCGCGTCGGCGCCGGTCGGGCCGCCGCTGACGGGCGCGTCGAGGACGGGGATGCCGTCGGCGAGACACTCCTGGTGGATGCGCCGCGCGAGCGTGGGCGCGCTGGTGGACATGTCCACGAGGACGGTGCCCGGGCGGGCCCCCTCACGCAGGCCGCCCTGGCCCAGAAACACCTGCTCGACGACGGCCACCGAGGGCAGCGAGGCGAACGCGACAGCGGCGCCGGCGACCGCCTCGGCGGGAGTGGCGGCCGTGGCGGTGCCGAGGGCGGCGGCGCAGGCCGGGTCGGTGTCGCACGCGACGACCTCGTGCCCGGCGGCGACGAGGTGGCGTGCCATGCGCAGCCCCATCGTGCCGAGGCCGATGAACGCGACCTTCATGCTGTTACCTCCAGAGGATGCGCTCGGCGTTGCCCGTCAGCATCAGCGCGCGCTGGTCGTCGGTCAGGTTCGGCGCCCACTGGATGCGCTTCACCTCGAGGCGCGGCTCCATCAGCGGGCACGAGCTGGCGTAGAGCACGCGGTCGGCGCCGAAGCGGGCGACGCAGCCTTCGATGAAGTCCTCCCGGTAGACGCCGGCGGTCTGCAGCGTCAGGTTGGGGCACTCGGCGAGCGCCAGCTCCGCGTCGGTCTGCCCGAGCCCCGACAGGTTGAGCTGGCCGCCGTTGGTCATCACGATCTGCACGTCGGGGAAGCGGCGCGCGAGGTCGGCGACCTGGAGGCCCTCGCTGACGTACGGGTAGCCGGTCGCGACGATGACGGGGACGCCGCGCCGCCGGACGACCTCCATGAGCGGGTCGAGCAGGGGCGCGCTGACGCGGTACTGCTCCTCCCACGGGTGCAGGAACAGGCCGTGCAGCCCGAGCTCGCCGAGGGCGCGCTCCGCCTCGTCCACCGCGTCGGCGCCGAGATTCGCGTCGACCCGGGCGAAGCCGCGGATCCGATCGGGGTAGGTGCGCTGGGCGGCCGCGACCCGGTCGTTCTCCGGGCCGAGGTGGTAGCCGCGCGGCTTTACGGGGACGGCGACGGCACGGCGGACGCCGGCGGCCTCGAGGCGGGCGATCAGCTCGTCGGCAGCGACGCCCCAGCCGAAGATCGACTCGCCCAGGTAGACGTGGGAGTCGATGATCGAGGCGGCGGTCATGCGACCACCCCGTCCAGGATCCGCTTCGCGTTGCCGCCCATGACGAGCGCCTCGTCGGCCGGCGAGAGGCCCGCGATGCGCACCTTCTCGAGGTCGAGCCGTGGCGAGCAGACGGGGCCGTCGGAGGCGAAGATGACGCGCTCGGCGCCGACGCGGCGCACGGCCTCGTCGATCTTGGCCGGGTACGGCATACCGGAGGTTTCGAGGACGATGTTGGGGTAGCGCTCGGCCACCTCGATCGCCTCGTCGTTGTGGAAGTAGGCGCCCATGTGACCGAGGATGATCGTCGCCTGCGGGACTGCCGCGGCAGCACGCGCGATGGCCAGCGGTGTCGTCATCGGCTCGTCGCCGCAGTGGAAGAGCGTCGGCGCGTTGTGCTCGGCGGCGCGCCGGATCAGCCGCAGCGTGTCCTCGCCGGAGGGGTGCGCGATCGTCGACACCGGGTGGAGCTTGAGCCCCTTGTAGCCGATCGCGAACGCGCGGTCGAGCAGCTCCAGGCTGAGGTCGCCGTACCAGGGATGGATACGGGCGAACGCCTCGAGCCGGTCGCGATAGGCGCTGCAAGCCTCCATCACCCACTCGATCGCATCGGGGTTGATCTCGGGTGCGTCGACGATCGTCATCACCACGCCCTTGTCGATGCCGGCCTCGTCGAGGCGACGGACGACCAGCTCGGCCTCCATCTTCCAGCCCAGCGCGGGGACGTCGTCAACGTGCATGTGTGCGTCGATGATCATGAGCTGATCCTAGCCCCGCAGGCCGGCCGCTGCGCGGCTACGGCGGCGCGGCTGCGGCGGCGCGGGGGCGGCGCGGGGGTGTGGCGGGGGTGGCACGAGGGAGCCGACGCTCGCGGGGGCGCGCGGTCGGGTACATGTCTGGCGGCAGTGTCGGCGAACTCACCGCTCAGAGCGCCCTGGACGGTAAGAGCTCGAATCAGAATGAGCGTTGAACCTCAGGGCTTTCGGAGCGAGCGGGTGGGTCGACTGGCTCGCAGGCCAGGCTGGCCGCCTGGACAAGAGCCAGGCGG
>JANXXF010000449.1 GCA_025350775.1 Actinomycetes bacterium | reverse complement strand
CGCAGCTTCGCGTCGGCTCGGCCGACGTCGGCGTACAGACGGCCGCGCACCGAGACACGCCGCCGCGCCAGCGCGGCCCGCGGCCCGACGACGACGGCGTTGCGCCGCATGTCGGAGCCGAGGACGTAGAGCGGCTCGACGGCCGCGACGCCGATCCCCTTGCGCTGACCCGGCGTGAAGCCCCAGGCGCCGGCGTGGCGGCCGAGCTCGCGGCCGGCGGTGTCCACGATCGGCCCCTCGACGGGCCGCAGGCCCTGGCGAGCCAGGAAATCGCGGTAGTCCGAGCCGGCCAGGAAGCAGGCCTCCTGGCTCTCGGCCCGCCCGGCGGCCTCCATCCCGGCGCGGGCGGCCTCGGCACGGGTGTCGGCCTTGCCCTGCTCGCCCAGCGGAAACCAGACGCGCGCCAGGATGCGCGGATCGACGCGGGCCAGCATGTACGACTGATCCTTGTCGGGGTCGGCGGCGCGGGCGACGAGCGTGCGGCCGTCCCGCTGGACGAGGCGCGCGTAGTGCCCGGTGGCGAGCCGGTCGGCGCCGGCGCGCCGCGCGAAGCGGACGAGCTCGCCGAACCGGAACGAGCCGTTGCAGCGGGTACACGGGTTGGGCGTGTCGCCGCGGGCGTAGCCGGCGACGAAAGGGGCGACGACGGCGCGGCGGAACTCCTCGCGCAGATCGAGGGTGACGTGCGGCAGGCCACGCTGGTGGCAGGCGCGCCGCGCCGCCAGGACGCTCTCCGAAGAGCAGCAGGCGCGGGAGGCGTCGGCGCCGGCCGGGTCCTGCCAGAGGCGCAGTGTGACGCCGAGGGCGGCAGGGCCGGCGCGCAGCAGCGCCACGGCGCTGTCGACACCGCCGCTCATCGCGACGGCAATCCGTCCCGGCGCGCGGCGCGCGCGGAACACCGGGCCGATGGCGGCGGCGAGGGCGTCCACGGCGAGCTCGTCGCCGCCGACGGCAGCCGCCTCGAGCAATGTCAATCCGCGCAGTGGCAGCGCAAGCCCATCGGCGTCGGCGTCGACGATGCGGTCGCCGTCGAGGCGCAGGCGGACGAGGGCGAACTGCCCGTTGCGCGTTGCATCGCCGCTGACGTCGATCACGCTGGCCACGCTAGCCGATGCGCCCCGTGGGCCGGCGATCACGCCGCCCGGGCGACCCGCCTGCGCTGACTGCGCTGCGCGTGACCGGCGAGTGAGCTGGGTGCCCCACCGCGCCGATACCTCACGCCCTAGTGAACCTGGCATCGCCAGGTGGGTGCCCTGCGAGCATCGGTACCTCAGAGGCCCTAGCCCGACGCAGGCTCCCTTACTCTAGGGGTAGGTTCGACTTTGAAGCGCAAGGCACGAACGAGGCCGGGCACCCACAGTCACTCTAGCGGCCGCCGGCTCAGGCCGGAGAACCAGAGTCGTCCGACCGCTCAGCTCCCGGCCGCGAGGGCCCAGCGCACGGGGCGCGTGGACGTCACGCCGAGGCGCCGCGCGAGTGCGGGCGTCAGACCGAAGGCTGCTCCTGCCGCGATGGCGGACCTGCCGGCGACCTGCACCGCCGCCGCCGTCCCACCAACCTCGAGCACCACCCGCAACCCGCAGGGCAGGGTCGGATGCGACACGGCCAGAGTGTCAGACCCGACCACGAGCGGGCAGCCCGTGATGCCGGCAGCGGCGGCGAGCGGAGCGGCGTGTGCTTCCTCCCAGGCCCCGTCGAGCGGGACGATCACCGCGGGCAGAGTCCGGGGCGGATCAATCCGGTGCTCGGTCGCGAGCGCGCCGACTGCAGCGACCAGCGCGACGGCCGCGAGCGCCAGTGGCCGCGCCCCGGCGGCCCCGCTCAACGTGCCGGCAGAAGGTCGCCGAACGACTCGCGGACGAGGTCGTCGAACTCGGCGCCGAGAATGCCTTCCGCGCTCGCGAACTCACGCAGGTACATCAGGATCAGCGACCGCTCCTCGTCGCGGGCCGCATCGACACCGGCGGTCTCCCGCGCGATGCCCTCCAGTTCCCAGAGATTCCAGCTGCCGCGTGGCAGCGAGCTGCTCGACGGGGGCCCCGGCGGCGGCAGCACGAGCACGGGCTCCGGCACGAGCTCGGTTGCCGCTGCGGGCTCGTTGCTGGCTACCTTCGCCGCCGTGACCGGGACAGAGGTCGGAGCCGGCTGGTGCTGCTGCCGGCGCACAGCCGGCGCCGGCGCCGGGTCGATGACCGCGTCGTCATCGAGCCACAGCTCGTCGTCGCGCGAAACCGCCGGACGCGGGTGGACGGGCGCCGCCTCGGGCTCGACGGCGGCGGGAGCACGAGCCGCGGCGGTCGCAGGCGTGCTCGTGGCCGTCACGGCCGCCCGCTGTACCGACCGCTCGATCAGGGCCGCCAGGAGCCAGGCGATGGCGATAACCGCGAGGATCCAGCCGGTCGGCAGCTGGGCGAGGCGCGCGAGCGCCGCCGCCAGGATGATGAAGGCGATGAGCACGCCGAAACGAAGCGGGCCGCGCCGGAAGATGGACGAGAGGCTCATGCGCGGTCGGCGCGGCGAGCGCTGGCCGCGCTATTCGCCGCTCGTGGGCTCGTCGCCGGCGCCGGCGTCG
>JANXXF010000443.1 GCA_025350775.1 Actinomycetes bacterium | reverse complement strand
GTGCCGCGCATCGTAGATGGGGTAAAGAACTTTGATCTGGACGTCGCATTGATTAAGTGGAATATCCTGCCGGGCACACAGGTCGCGGCGTATGCCTTCAACCACCAGCTACCCGGGCCGCGCATTGAAGTTACGGAGGGCGACCGTGTACGGATCACGGTCAAGAATAACCTGCCCGAGCCGACGACCGTCCACTGGCACGGGATTGCCGTGCCAAACGCGATGGACGGCGTCCCGGACGTCACGCAGGAGGCGATACCCACGGGCGGCAGCTTCGCCTACAAGTTCACCGCGATCACCGCCGGCCGCGACTCCAAGGGTGGCACCTTCATGTACCACTCGCACTACGACGAGGACAGGCAGGTCGGACTCGGCCTCTCCGGCCCGCTGATCATCGACCCGCCCGGCTCCGGCCCCCGCTACGACGTCGAGCGCACGCTGCTGCTCGCCGAGTGGAACCTCGATCCCGCCAGCGGCGCGACCCGGCCGCCGATGGAGATGGAGGGTATGCTGCCGAACTTCTTCACGATCAACGGCAAGAGCTTCCCGGCGACCGAGACGATCGAGGTGCGCCGCGGCCAGCGTGTGCTGCTGCGCCTCGTCGGGGCCGGGCAGTTCGTCCACCCGATGCATCTCCACGGCACCGACTTCCGTATCGTCGCCAAAGATGGCCACCCGGTGAGCGGCACCCCGCAGGCCGCCGATGTCGTGCAGGTCGCGCCCGGCGAGCGCTACGACATCGCCTTCACCGCGACCGAGCCCGGCAAATGGGTCTTCCACTGCCACATCGGCCACCACCTGACCAACAACGGCGAAGGCCCGGGCGGTCTGCTGCTCGTGGTCGACGTCGTCTAGCCGACCCGGCCCGAAAGGAACGCATGACTCGTACGCTCGCAGTGATCGCCGGCGCGATCATCCTCTTCGTCGCTGCGCTCTCGGCCTCCCTGGCCTTCATCGGCAGGGGCTCCGGCGGTGCCTCGTCCAGCGATGGCCCGACACCCGCGCAGCTGACGACCGGCGGATCGTCCGGCTCCCACCAGATGTCCGACGGGTCGACGATGGGCGGCATGGACATGAGCGGAACGGACGGAAAGTAGCGAACCGGCATTATTGGACGAGCAGATCGTGAAGGCGTGTCCTCGGCGCTCGGCGATCGTCGCGCTGCTCACGGCGGCGCTGATCACCTCGGCCACAGCCGCGCTGACAGTTCGCCCGGCCGGCGCGGCTCCCCCGGGCATCGACCGCAAGCGGGCCGAGGCCCGGCTCGTGCTGCATCAGATCCAGGAGCTCGACGTCCGCACGGAGCGGGCGACCGAGGCGTACAACCTGGCCACGATCCGCCTCGCTGAGATCGCCAACGACGTTCGCGCCAACGCCCGAGACGTCACAATCGCGCGCTCCAACCTCCGGCGTGCGCAACAGCTTCTGTCGGCACACCTGATCGCGCTGTACACCGCCGACGCCGGAGTGAGCGGCCTCGAAGCGCTGCTCGGGGCCGAGAGCATCAGCGAACTGATCGACCGGTTCGATGCCCAGGACAGGATCTCGAACCAGGACAGTATCCTCGTGCAGCAGGTCACGGTCTTCCGGCGCGCGATGCTGAGGAAGCAGGCCGAGCTGGCGAGAGCGCGGACGCTCCAGGGGCGAGAGGTGGTCAGACGCACCGCGCAGCGCCGCGAGATCGAGCGGCAGCTCGGCGAGCGGCAACGGCTGCTGTCGACGATCGAGGACGAGATCACCCGCCTCGAAGCCGCCGAGCGAGCACGGCAGCAGCGGCTACGGCGCCAGCTTCAGGTGTGCGTCGAAGCCCAGCGGCGCGAGGAAGACCGGCTGGCCGCGGCGGCGGCGACGTCCAGCCGCAAGGCCGCCGGCGACGCTTCGCCGCCGCCCCCAGCGGAGCCCAAGCCGGAGTCTCTGCTCGGGATCGCAGCCGCTACGCCCGACGGCCCGGCGGTGATCCCGCCCGCACGCTTCTCGGGGGTCGTCGGGCTAGCCATGCGCTACCTCGGCGTCCCCTACGTCTGGGGCGGTGCCTCACCAGCCGGGTTCGACTGCTCCGGCTTCATTCTCTATGTCTACGCGCAGCTCGGTGTCTCGCTCCCGCATCACGCGGCGTCACAGTACGGCTACGGCTCTCCCGTACCGAAGGAATCACTCGAACCGGGCGATCTCGTCTTCTTCGACAACCTCGGGCACAACGGCATCTACGTCGGGGGCGGTCAGTTCATCCACGCACCGCACACCGGCGACGTCGTCAAGATCTCGAGCCTCAGTGATGCCTGGTACGCGTCGCACTGGACTGGCGCCCGGCGGCTCTGAAATGAGTTCTCAGCGCCGCCCGAGGAAGCTGGCGGAGTGCCCGCGGGCATTGGCCGCGCGCAGCTCGGCCTCGTCGAGCGCGCCGATGCGCAGCAGCAGCTCGAACTCGTCGCGGAGGCGGGTGCGCATCATCTCGGGGCCGTCGGTGGCGATCGTGAACGGCACGCCGTGCTCGACGAAGGTGCGGAACAGCGCGCACAGCGCTTCCTCGTCGGCGATCGCCTTGGTCAGCAGGTTCGAGGTGGGGCAGATCTCGAGCACGATGCCGGCGGCCGCGATCTGCTCCATCAGGGCGGGGCTCGTCGCGGCCAGGATGCCGTGGCCGATGCGGTCGGGCCGCAGCACCGTGACGACCTCGGCCAGCTCCTCGCCGCCCAGCGCGCCGCCCTCCTCGCCGACGTGGATGGTCACGCCGAGGCCGCCCTCGCGTGCTCGCTGCACCATCGGCAAGAGGGCCGCGTAGTCGTAGCGGCGGTGGCCCGGCCGGGGCCCGGCGATGTCGACGCCGACGACGCCGCGCGGTGCCCAGTGGATCGCCTTCTCGATGACGATCCGGTTCTGCTCGGGCGTGAAGGTGCGGTCCATCATCAGGATCAGTCCAGCGTGCACCTGCGGGTACTCGAGCTCGGCGCGGTCGAGGCCGCGGATCGCGGCGAGGATGATGTGGTCGAGGTCGCGCTCGCCGCCGCGGTTGCGCTTCATCGGGTTGAAGCGCAGCTCGAGCGTCGTGATCCCCTGCGAGCGGTAGGCGCCGCCGATCGCGCCGTGGATCGAGCGCTCCACCGCGAGCGGGCTCGACTGGATCAGCTCCGACCAGTGGTAGATCGCGTCGAGCGCGTCGAGGTCGGGGACGCCGCGCGGGTCGGACACGGTGACGAGCCGGTCGAACTCCCAGTAGTCCTTGACCGGCAGCGAGATGCCCTGCTCGTGCGCGAGGCTCCACATGATCTCGGAGGCCACCGAGCCACCGAGGTGGGTGTGCAGCTCGGCGAGGCCTTCCGGGAAGTCCATGCGGCCAGTCTATGCGCCAGCCTTGTAACCCAGGCCCGCCGCTCCCTCGCATATTCTCCGCGCGTGAAGGTCGGCATCGTCGTCCCATTTTCCTGGTCCTACTGGGGTGGTGTCAACGAGCACGCCTTCCACCAGGCACGCGCCCTGGAGAAGCTCGGCATCGAGACGCGCACGATCATCGGCCACGACCCGCCCGGCCGGTTCACCAGTGTGCTGCACCCGCGCGCCGGCCGTCACGACCGCCCGCCTGCCGACGTCATCCCGATCGGCCGTTCGGTGATCGTGCCCGCCAACTCGTCGCTCTCGAACATCGTGCTCAGCCCATCCGCCATCGTCCGCGTGCGCCGCCTGCTGCGCAGCGAGCAGTTCGACCTGATCCATCTGCACGAGCCGATGACGCCTGCCACCTGTGTCGCCTCATTGGTGTGGGCGCGCTGCCCGATCGTCGCCACGCACCACGCTGCCGGCGCGCTCGGCTGGCTCGGCCCGGCCATGCCGATGTGGGGCTTCCTGATGAGCCGGATCGACTACCGCATCGCCGTCTCCGAGCAGGCGATGCTGTCGGCCCAGCGCTACATCCCCGGCGACTACGACATCATCCCCAACGGCGTGCAGATCCCCGCCGCCTACGACGCCGGCGGCCGCGGGCCGCGAATCGTCTTCATCGGCCGTCACGACCCACGCAAGGGGCTCGAGGTGCTGCTGCGGGCGTGGCCCGAGATCCACCGACGGACCGGCGCCCGCCTGCGCGTCATCGGCGCCGACCCGCTGGCCGTCGGCCTGCTGCTGGCCCGCATCCGCGTCCACGAGCCGTCGATCGACGTGCTCGGCTTCGTCAGCGAGGAGGAGCTGACCGCGGAGGTCGCGACCGCCCAGCTGCTGGTGGCGCCGTCGCTCGGCCAGGAGAGCTTCGGCATGGTGTTGACGCGCGCGTTCGCGAGCGCGACCCCCGTCGTCGCCTCCGACATCCCCGGCTACCGGGCAGTGATGACCGACGAGACGGGCGTGCTGGTACCGCCCGGCGACGTCGCCGCGCTGGCCGCCGCCGTGTCGGCGCTGTCGGCCGACGAGCCGCGCCGCCGCGCTCTCGGCGAGGCCGCGCGCCGGCTCGCGATCGAGCGCTACTCCTGGGACGACATCGGCCGCCGCCTGGCCACCGTGTACGAGGGGCTCGTGGCGGCAGCGCGGGCGGCGGCATGAGGGTGCTCGCCATTCTGCGGTCGCCGGTCGGACACATCGCCGTCGTCGTGCCCGGCATCGTGCTCGTCGTCGGGATGCTGTGGTGGCGCGGCCCGAACTGGCATGACGTCGGCGATGCGTTCACCCTCGTCCGCTGGGGGCTGCTCGCCGGTGCCGTCGGACTGAACGTGCTATCGATCGTGGCCCGCTCGCTGGCCTGGAGCATCGTCATCGGCGAGGCGGTGCCGGCGCCGCGCCCGCGCCACCGGCTCGTCTTCTCGGCCTTCTGTGTCGGGCTGCTCGCCAACGTCGTCTTGCCGGGGCGCGTCGGCGAGCTCGCGCGCGTCGCCGTGCTCATCCGCCGGTTGCCGGGCCGTTCGGGCCTGTGGCCGCGCCTGCTCGGCACGGTGTTCGCGCACCGCATCTTCGATCTCGTGCCGTCGCTCGGGCTGATCCTCTACGTGCTGATCACCGCCAAGGTGCCGAGCTGGGCGACGACGAGCCTGATCGTCGTCGTCGGGGTCGGCGTCGCCCTGTTCGCGTTCGGGATCGCCGTCGCGCGGCGGCACCACCTGGTGACGTTGGACGGGCTCAGCACGGCGAGGCGGATCATCGCCAACGCCCGCGTCGGGCTCGCCGTGATGCGGTCGCCTGCGCCCGCCGCGGGCGCCATCTTCTTCCAGTGCCTCGGCTGGCTCTGCCAGCTGTTCGCTGTGTGGGTGACGCTGCGCGCCTTCGACCTCCACCTCGGCTTCCCCGCCACCGGCCTCGTGCTGGTGCTGATGAACGTGGCGATCATCGTGCCGCTCTGGCCGGGCAACATCGGCCTGCTGCAGGCTGCTGTGGCGGTGCCGCTCGCCCACTACTACGGCGTCGACTACGGGCACGCCTTCGCGTTTGCCGTCGGGCTGCAGGCGATGGAGGCGTCGGTCGGCGTCGGCGTCGGCCTCGTCTTCCTGGCGCGCGAGGGCCTCTCCTTCGCCGCGCTGCGGGGGATGGGCAAGCAGAGCGACGCGGAGCGCATCGAGAACGCCACGGCGGTGGCCGAGCATGCTGCTGCTCGCAGCTCCGGCTAGCCTCAAGGGCGTTCTCTCGGCCGGTGCGGCGGCGGAGGCGCTGGCGACCGGGGCGCGGGGGGCCAGGGTGGGCGTGGAGGCGGACGAATGCCCCGTGGCCGACGGTGGCGAGGGCACGGCAGACGCCCTGTACGGGGCGCTCGGAGGCGAGTGGCGGACGGCCCGGGTGGCCGATCCGCTGGGCCGGCTGGTGGAGGCGCGCTGGCTCGTGCTGCCCGACGGCACTGCGGTCGTCGAGTCGGCCGCCGCGATCGGGTTGCCGCTGCTCACCGAGGCCGAGCGCGATCCCCTGCGGGCATCGAGCCGCGGGCTGGGAGAGCTGCTGCTGGCGGCCCTTGCGGGAGGGCCCGCCAGGGTGTTGGTGTGTCTCGGGGGCAGTGCGACGGTGGATGGCGGGGCGGGGCTGCGCGAGGCATGAATTTTGAAATCGTTGACGCGGACGGCAAAG
>JANXXF010000428.1 GCA_025350775.1 Actinomycetes bacterium | reverse complement strand
GCTCAGCGCGATCGCCAGGCGGCTCGGCGTCACGCTCACCGACCTCGTGCGCACGAACCGCCTCGACCCGACGAAGCCGCTGCTCAGCGGGGTGCGCCTCCGGCTGCCGGCGACCTGGTGCCCGGCACAGAAGCTGCCGGTGGCGGCGGGCGACTCGCTGTGGACGGTCGCGCAGCGCTTCGGCGTCACGCGCAGCATGCTTGCGGCGGCGAACGGGCTGAAGCCCGACTCGCTGCTGATTCTCGGCTCGACGATCGGAATCCCGGCGCGGCCGTGCCCCGCGGCGACCGTCCCGGCAGCGGCGACCGTCCCGGCAGCGGCAACCGTCCCCGCCGGCGCGCCCGTCGTGTCGACGCCCGCAACTCCGCCGCCGGCGACGAAGACGCTCCCGCCGCCCGTGGTCGAGCAGGGGCCGCGCCTCACGGGCAACGCCCTCGCCGTGCTGCAGGGCAAGCTCGCCGCCGCAGCCACCGATCCGGCACTGGCCGCGCGGCTTACGGGCGTCGCCGTGATCGACCTCGTCAGCGGCGCCACCGTCTTCGAGCAGAACGCCGAGACGCCGCTCGTCCCCGCCTCGACGGCGAAGCTGCCGCTGCTCGTGACGGCGATCAGCCTACTCGGCCCCGGCTTCCGCACGCACACCGACGTGCTGACGGCCGCACCGATCGTCGGCGGCGTCCTCCGGGGCGACATCGTGCTCAAGGGCTACGGCGACCCGCGCCTCTCGGGGGCCGGGCTCGGCCGCCTGGCCGGCGTGGTGCGCTCGCTCGGCGTGACGACGATCACCGGGTCGGTGGTCGCCGACGAGTCGGCGTTCGATGCCCGGCGGCTCGGCCCCGGCTGGAAGCCGGAGTTCCTCTTCGCGGAGAGCCCGCCGCTGTCGGCGCTCGTCGTCGACGGGATCGCCGGCGCTGCCGGCCCGGCGGCGTCGGCAGCCGTCCTCTTCACCAAGGCGCTCCAGGGGGCCGGCACCATCGTCGGCGGTCCGCCGCGCACCGGCGTCGCCGCAGCCGGGGCGCGCCTGCTCACCTCGATCGACGGGCCGTCGCTCTCCGAGCTTGCCGCCGCGATGGGCACCTGGAGCGACAACTACGTCGCCGAGACAACACTGAAGCTCCTCGGCCTGCGCATCGCCGGGCAGGGCAGCTCGGCGGCAGGCGCGCGGGTCGTCAAGGAGCAGCTCGCCAGGATGGGCGTGCCGCTCGACGGCGTCACCATCGCCGACGGCTCTGGGCTCTCGTCGCTCGATCGCCTGCCGGCCCGCACGCTCGCAACGATCCTCGCAGCGGCAGCGAAGGACCCGGCCGTCGCCCCGACACTCCAGGCCTCGCTCGCGCTCGGTGGCGTGACGGGCACTCTGCGCCGTCGCCTGAAGGCAGGGGCCGCCGCCGGCATCGTGCGCGCCAAGACCGGCACCACCGACCTCTCCTCGGCGCTGGCCGGCTACGTCGGCGAGCGGTACGCGTTCGCGGTTGTCTCGAACGGGTCGCCTGTCGACTCGTGGGCGGCGCACGCGCTCCAGGATCGCGTCGTCGAGACGCTCGCCGAGAGCCTGCACGAGTCGCGCCCGCGCTCGCCGCGCCTGAACTAACCGCGCCCGCGCTACTCGCCGGCTACGAGATCCCAGTCGGCGGCCTGGCCGCACAGCCACGCGAGCGCATGGCGGCGCTCGGCGGCGATCGACGCAGCCAGGGCCGTCTCGTTCGCGTCGAGGTCGCGGTAGGCCTTGCCGAATACGGGGAAGTCCCCGTCGATCAGCTCGCCGATGTCACCGGCGTCGAAGGCTGCACGCGCGGTGCCGCCGAGCACATCGAGATCACGGCCGGCCGCCGTTGCCCGCCACTGCCACAGCTCGGCGAGATCCCGCGCCCGCTCGATCTCGTCCCTCCCGCGCAGCTGCGACCGCTCGAGCAGTTCCTCCAGCGAGTCGCCGAGCGGTGCGAGCTCGACGGCGTCGAACGGCTCGTCCCACGGTGGCAACTCGTCGACGATCGAGAGCGTCCAGAGCAACACCCCCAGCGATTCGCCACGGCTCGCTGCGCCAAGCCGCTGCTCCTCCGACCACTCCTCGAGCGGATGCTGGAGCAGGGCGCGCTCACGGCTCGACAGCCCAACCGAGAGTCCGTCCTCGTGGAGCCAGTCGGTCAGGTCGGCTGTCGCCTCGAAGACCTCGTCGGCCGACTCCGGCTCGACCAGCAGAACCGTCGCATACGCCCCGGCTGCGGCGACGGCAGTGAGGCAGAGTGCCCGGAGCGCCACCTCCTGCTCGGTCGGGGGCCGCGTCATTCGCGGAAGCCTACGGCAGCGAGCGCCACGATTGCGCGCACGTCGACGAGCCGCGCGCCGTCCACCATGGCGAGGTGGAAGCCCTTCCTCTCGCCGCCGACGTCGACGCCGGCCCAGAGCCCACGCGCCGCCGAGGCTACGGCAGCGTCCAGTGGCGCGGCGGCTGCGGCTTTGTGGCGAGACGCTTCGCTGCCTTCACGGCGTCGGCCGCGGTTCCGTCGAGGAAGCGCGCGATGACCTCGGCGGCGCCGGCCGAATCGTCGGGCAGCGCGGCGGCCGTGCCCCCACTGAGGCGGGCGACGTCCTTGACGAGCGAGGCGGCGACGTCGCGGGAGCCGGCGACCGCCAGGGTCGGCAGGGCGGCGCCGGCGAGCGGCAGGCGCGCCTCCAGCGGATGGGCCCAGGTGGCTCGCGGCGCCAGGTCGTAGGTGTCGAGCGACTTCAGCACCTCCAGCGTGCGCCGGTGCAGCTCGTCGGCCGACGAGACGTCGAGGTGCCGCTGGGCGGCGGGAACACGGTCGAACCAGGGGAAGTGGAGCTCGTGATCGCGCACCATCGTCCAGGCGCGCTGCAGGTGCGTTCCGTCGCTCTCGGGCTCGAGCGAGACGTGCGGGTGCGCGAGCAGCCGCTTGCGCGCCTCCGCCGCGTGCAGCGGGTACCCGTCGAGCACGAGCTTGCCCACCTGCCGCGGCAACGCAAGTGCTATCTCGAGTGCTATCACTGCACCTGTGCCGTGGCCGTACAGGTCGATCTCGCTGAGCCCCAGCGAGCGGATCGCGCGAACGTACGACGCGACGTAATCGGCGACCGCGGGCTCCTTCTTCGTGAGCGGGTCGGAGCCGCCGTTGCCTGCTGTGTCGATCGCGTGCACCGGGCGGGTACGCGCGAGCTCCGCCAGCAGCGGGCGCAGCCCGGAGCCGGAGTCGGGAGCGTCTGGGATCATCACCAGCGGCCGGCCCGCGCCGTCCGCCTGGCGGCGCACCAGCAGCTGCCGCGCACCGTCCGAGGCGTAGGTGCGGGAGATGCGCCCGGCGAGCGGTGTCGGCTCAGGTGCCGGCGGTGCGGCGGGCAGCGGATCCTTGCCGAGCCACTTCACCAGCCACGGCGCATGCTGGTCGTGCGTCATGCGCGCGTAGTCGACACGCTTGAGCAGCCGCTTCGGCAGGCTCTCCATGCCCCATTTGAGGAAGTCGCCGTCGTGCGCCGAGAGAACAGTGCGGGCCTGCGTCTTCAGTAGCGCCTGGTCGCACTCGAAGCGGAACGCGCCGTGGTAGCTGCGCGCATACGTGTCCCCAGCGAGGATCCAGTCGAGCCAGCGATCCTGCAGCCAGCGCGCGCTGGGCAGCGCGAACGGCAGCCGCGCGTCGCCGCGCAAATTCCACCACGGCCAGTACATGATGTGGTCGCGGTAGCGGTGCCACAGCTGCAACAGGTGCGTGCCATTCTGCAGGCGCGGGTAGAGCGGGATGTTGACGTCGCTCACGAGCGCGATCGCCAGCTCTCGCCCGAAGATCGGGACGCCATCCACCACCACCGAGCCGAGGCCGCGCGGGTGCCGCAGGCCAGCCTCGAGGACGATCAGCGCGCCCGTGTGCGAGCCGTAGATGTGTGCCTTCTCCATACCCAGCGCTGGGATCGTCTCGACGAGCGAATCGGCGTAGTCCTCGATCATCGGGTAGTCGGGCCACCGTGGCTGCGGGAGCTTGTCGGAGATGCCGTAGCCCGGCGTGTCGAGCGCGATTGCCGTCATCCCGAGCGCGGCAAGCTTGTGTGCAAGCGGCAGCAGCATCACCCCAGTCATCGGGGTCTCGTGCACGAGGAGGACGGCTGGGCCCTGGCCGACGCGACGGTAGTGGACCTGGCGGTCGTCGACGTTGACGAAGTGGCGGGTGACACGATGCGCGGGCATGGCGCTGATTCTGTCACGCCCCGGCCGCCGCAGCCGACCGGCGTGCGGCCTCTCCGGCACCGCGCTCCCGGGGCGATGCTCGCGCCGCTATTGGATCGCGAAGTAGATGCTCGCGGCAATGCCCGCCGCGAGGCAGTAGCCCGCGAACGGCGTCAGCCGATTCGTCGCGAAGAAGCGCATCAGGAAGCGCACCGCGATGTACGCCGTGACCGCCGAGCAAACCGCGCCGACGAGCGCCTGGCCGCGGAGGCCGTTGCCCGCCGGCCCGAAGAGATCGGGCAGCTTGAGAACAGCGGCGGCGCCGATGATCGGCGTGGCGAGCAGGAAGCCGTAGCGCGCCGCGTCCTCGTTCGAGAGGCCTGCGAGCAGCCCTCCGCCCATCGTGGCGCCCGAGCGCGAGAAGCCGGGGATCAACGCCAGTGCCTGCGCGGTGCCGATGCCGACGGCGGAGCGCCAGGTCAGCCTGGCGGTGATGCGCGCGTCGGCGTCGCTGCCGTCGACGCCGTGCAGCGCGAGGGCAGCCGTCGCGTCGGGTGCGCGGCGGCGGAGACGCTCGGCGCCATAGAGCAGCAGACCGTTGAGCGCGAGGAAGATCGATGCCGACTGCGCCGACGCGAACGCCTGGCGCAGCGGATGCTCGAGCAGCAGCCCGAGCAGGCCCGCCGGGATCGTGCCGACGATGAGCAGCCAGGCGAGCTTCGCGTCCGAGTCGCCGGCGGCGATGCCGCGGTCGCGAAGGCTGCGCCCGAGACCCTTGACGATGCGCACCCAGTCACGCCAGAAGAAGCCGAGCAGCACGAGCGCCGTGGCGAGATGCGTGGCGACGAGGAACGTGATGAAGAACGCGTCGTTCTGGCGGATGTGCCAGCCCACGAGGCGGGGCAGGATGACGCTGTGGCCCAGGCTGGAGATCGGGAAGAGCTCGCTGGCGCCCTGCAGGAGGCCGAGGATAACGGCCTGGAAATAGGAGATCACGGCGACCGAGCCTACAGACCCGGCCGGAGCGACCTCGGCTAGGCCCGGCCGCACCCCTGCTTCTGTACGGAACTCTGGTGGGCGCTTAACGCCAACTCAATCGAACGCGGCTCTTCCGACCGGACGTTGAGCAAGGATGGAGACATGACGCAGAAGAGACTCATCGCAGCGGCCGCCGCAGCCGCCGGCATCGCCCTGATCGTGATCGCCGTGGTCTACTGGATCGAGCCCGCGAGCGGGCTGCCCGGGTTCTTCCCCGGACACGAGGCCGGCTCGTCGCGCCACCATGTCAAGCACGGTGTCGCGGCATTCGTGGTCGGGCTGGCAGCGCTCGTGCTCGCCTGGTTCAGCAGCGCGCCGCCGCGCAAAGCCCCGGCCGTCTGACCCCCGGGCGCGCCGCCGGCGCTATGCTCGCCAGCCTTCACCGTCCCCGCCGGCCAGCGCCACCCAGGAGGCACCATGAGCAGCGAGCGCGCCGCGCTGATCGTCGCCCGAGCCGAGGAGCTCGCAGGCCTCAGCGAGGAGGTCGGGGCTCTGACCCGGCGCTACGGCTCGCAGGCGCTGCTCGACGCGCTGGCGCTCGCGGAGAGGTGGATGCGTGAGGCGGGCCTGGCAACGCGCCGGGACGCGATCGGGAACCTGATCGGGCGTCTCGAGGGCGAGCGGCCGGGTCTGCCTGCGCTCGCGCTGGGCTCACACCTGGACACCGTGCGCGACGCCGGCCGCTGGGACGGGCCGCTGGGCGTGCTGCTCGCGATCGACCAGGCGGCGGCCCGGAGCGGAGCGGGCGACAGCGCGGACGCTTGCCCGAGCGCGGACGCTGGCCCGAGCGCGGACGCGGGCCGCCGGCGCGCCCTCCCCTTCGCGCTCGAAGCAGTCGTCTTCGCCGACGAGGAGGGGCTGCGCTTCCCCACCGCGTACCTCGGCAGCCACGTCTGGGCCGGACGGTGGGACGCCGCGGAGCTCGCGCTCACCGACGCCGACGGCGTCACCCTGGAGGCGGCGATCCGCGCGATGGGCGGCGACCCCGCTCGCGTCGGCGAGGGCGCGCGCAACCCCGGCGAGCTGCTCGGCTGGTGCGAGGCGCACATCGAGCAGGGGACACGCCTCGAGCGCGCCGGGCTGCCGCTCGCCGTCGTCACCACGATCCAGGGCCAGTCGCGCTGCACCGCCACGTTCCGCGGCCAGGCCGGCCATGCCGGCACGACGGCGATGGACGCGCGCCGCGACGCCCTGCTCGCCGCCGCCGAGTGGGCGCTCGGCGTCGAGGCCAAGGGGCTCGCCGGCGACGGCCTCGTGGCCACCGTCGGGCGGCTCAGCGTGGAGCCAGGCGCCGTCAACGTCATCCCGGGAGTCGCCGTCGCGAGCCTCGACCTCCGCCATCCCGACGATGCGACCCGCCACGCCGCCGTCGCCTCGCTCGCCGCCCTCGCCCAGGCGATCGCCGCGAGCCGTGGCGTCACTGTCGACTGGGCGCAGCACACCGACAACGCCGCAGTCGCCTTCTCGCCGCGCCTGCAGGAGCTGCTGGGCCAGGCCGTCGAGGAGACGACCGGCTCGGCGGCCCCGCGACTCGCCTCCGGCGCCGGCCACGATGCCGCCCCGCTCTCCCGCAGCACCGACGTCTCGATGCTGTTCGTACGCTGCAAGGGCGGGATCAGCCACAACCCCGCCGAAAGCGTCTCCGGCGACGACGTCGCAGCCGCGGTCGCCGCGGTCGACCGCTTCGTCGACCTGCTCGCCGCCGCCGAGCGGTCGATCGCACGGGAGTGAGCGGCAGCGCTGATAGCGTCCACCGCATGCCCTCTCTCTACTACATCCCCGGCTCCGCCGCCCTCGCCGCCCACGCCGCCTTCGAGGAGGCCGGCGCCCCCGTCGAGCTCGTCCGCGTCCAGCGCGAGGACGGCGTCACCGTCTCGCCCGCGAACTACCTCGAGCTGAACCCGCACGGCCGCGTCCCGGCCCTCGTCGACGGCGACCTCCGCCTCTACGAGTCGGCCGCGATCGTCCTGCACGTCGGCGACCGCTACCCGCAGAGCGCCGTCATCCCGCCGCCTGGCAGCGACGACCGCTCGCTGTTCTACCGCTGGCTCGTACACCTCACCAACACCGTGCAGCCGCAGTTCGTGGCGATGTTCGCCCCCGCCCGGATGATCGGCGGCAGCGCCGACGAGGCGCTCCAGGCTCAGGTGAAGGAAGGCGCCAAGAGCATTCTCGCCACCCAGTTCGACTGGCTCGACAGCGAACTGGCCGGCAAGCAGTACCTGCTCGGCGACACGTTCAGCGGCGCCGACCTCTACCTGTTCATGCTCACGCGCTGGTCGCGGAACCTCGAGCGCAAGGGCTGGGACCGCCCGAACCTGGGCGCGCACTACCGGCGCCTCGCCGAGCGGCCGAGCGTCGTCCGGACGCTGCAGGCCGAGGGCATCGAGGCGTTCGACAGCTAGAGGCTATGACAGGGCGGGCGCGGGCGTCAAGACGGCCGCGCCCGCCCTACGGGCACCGGCGCAGCGGCCTGAGCTAGACTCGTCGGACGATGGGCCTGTTCGGTGGAAAGAAGAAGAAGAAGCGCCGCAAGGAGCGGAAGCCACCGGGACCGATCCGCCAGGCGATCGCGAAGTTCATCTTCAAGCTGCCATTCCTGCGCAACGCGTACGCGAAGAACATCATGAAGATGATGCAGTCGGCGCCCAAGGGCCAGCTGCCACCCGAGCTCGAACACCTGCGAAACATGCTCCAGCAGGTGCCGCCGGCGAAGCGCGAGAAGGCAATCCAGGCCGCCCTCAAGGGCGACATGCCGACTCCTGACGCGCTGCCGAGCCGCGCGATGCGCCGGCAGGCCGAGCGCTCAGCGCGCCCGAAGCGGAAGTAACGCCGCGGGCAGCCGCGTTCCCGTCCCGTCGCCGTTCGCGATGGTCACGCCTTGCACGAGCCGGCCGCGGTTTCCGCATACGTCGCCCGCCTCGACGATGACCCGGTAGTCGCCGTTCGGCAGCGTCCGCGTGTCGATCGGCTCCCGGGTCAGCCGGTAGAGATACCGGCCGGGCTTGCCCCAGTTGAAGTGGTCGCTGAGCACAGGGAAGTTCTGGTACGTCCCGGCCGCGTAGGTCTGCCAGAACTTCTTCGCCGGCGGCTCGTGCAGACGGAAGTCGACGACCGTTCGCCACGGGCGGACGACAGCGCCGTCGCTGCGCTCGAGCTGCCAGCGCACGAGCGCCGGCGAGACCGGCTTGCCCGACCAGGGGCCACCGAAGCTGAGCGGCTGCGCATCGAGGGCGTCGGCGATCAGCTCGATCCTGCCGTGGAGCCGGGCGAGTGGCACGTCCTGCCCGCTCGTGGCGCGAGCCAGCAGCGCCGCGACGGAGGGAACTCCCGTGTCCCGGTACGGGCCGAGATGGCCTCGCGCCAGGGGGTTGACGGCACGCATCGACGAGATCTCGCCGAAGTGCAGATGATGCTTGCCGTGCTGCACGGTGCCGAGGATCGTCTCGCCGCCGACCACCCGCTGCCCCGTTCTCACCCGCGGATCGATGTGCCAGTACTGGAAGATCCGGAAGCTGGCGGTGTGGACGCTCACCTCATGCGTGTGCCGGATCACGGCGATGCCCGAGACGACCGGGTACACGGGTGTCCCATCCCTGGCAACGATGTCGATGCCGTTGTGGAACGTGAACGAGCCGATGCTTTGCGGGCCTTCCACCGCCTCGTCGGAGCGCTCGACCGTGCGAGGGTCGCCGAAGCCGCCGCGCAGGGGGTGCTCGCGGTCGAACGGCCGCAACGGCCAGCGGTAGGTCGCTCGCCGGTCGCGCTCTCCCGTACACAACGGCGGCGCCGCGGACACGGCGAGGGTGCGCGACACCGGCGACACCTGCGGCGCCAGCGAAGCGGGTAGGGGCGCGTCGGCCTTCACCGCGACGAACGCCACGGCGCTGACCGCCACGACTCCGACAGCTCGGACGACCCATTTCACAGCTGCTCCCGCCCGCCGGCGCGCTGCCGGGACAGCCACGCTCGCAAGAGTCCCGGGTCGAGCAGGAGGAGCAGTGCCGCGGCGACCAGCACCCCGCCGCCGAGACCCTCGCCGATGTCGAGCCAGGACACGATCTAGCCCGGCCGGCAGCCGCTGGGGCACCCTGCCGGAGGAGTCGCGAAGCCCATGCAGTTGTTGTAGCCGACCGGCCGTTGCGGGCGGGTAGCCGGTTCGTTAACGAGTGTTGGCCACGCATAGCGGCGGCGCACCTGTCAGGCTTCCGGTATCCACGCGAAAGGAGTCCCAGTGAGCGACGACCCTGTCATCTTCGCCCGCAACGAGGACGTCGAGCCGATCGTCGTCACGTCTGTCGGCGGCCTCGAGACGAAGGGCGAGGCCCGGCTGCGCAAGCTGCTGCACGGCCCGGCCGGCCTGCTCGTCGAGGTGCGCTACAAGGCCGGCATGATGGCCCCGACGCACAGCCACGACCACGAGAGCTACTGCTACTGCGTCGCCGGCAAGATCCGCTCGATCGTCGACGGCACCGAGTTCGTGCTGGGGCCGGGCGATGCCGTGTTTCACCCGATCGGGGTGCCGCACTCGACCGAGGTGCTCGAGGACTCGATCTGGATCGAGTGCAAGACGCCGCCCGAGCAGACCTGGTGACGTGACGGGCACGCTGACGTTCGGGGCCGCCGAGTACGCCGGCCGCGTCGAGCGGACACGCGCCGCCGGGGACGCCGCCGGCTTCGACGCGCTGATCGCGTTCTCGTCGAGCTGGCGCCCCGGCAACGCCTTTTGGCTCACCGGCGTCACGCCCACGAACGGCCACGTACTGGCCGTCGCCGGCCCGCACGGCCTCGACCTGCTCACCGACCAGGCGTGGGACGTCGACAGTGCCCGGGCCCAGTCGTGGCTGCCGCCCGAGCGCGTCCACGGCGCGGCCGACCTCGCGCTGGCGGCGGCGCCGCTGCTGGCCGGCGCCCGCCGGGTCGGCGTCATCGGCTGGGAGCTGCTGCCGGCGCCTGTCTACGTGGCCCTGTGCGAGGCGCTCGGCAGCGGCGGGGTCATCGCGAGCGCCGGCCCCCTGCTCGACCGGCTGCGCATGCGCAAGTCGCCCGCCGAGATCGCGCTGCTGCGTGAGGCCTGTCGCATCACCGACGTCGGTGCCCAGGCCTTCGCCGACGGCATCGCCGAGGGCGTCAGCGAGCGGGAGCTGGCGATCGAGATCGAGGCGGCGCTGAAGCGCGCCGGCTCCGGGCGGCTTGCCTTCCCGCTGATCCTGGGCGCGGGTGCCGAGCGCACCGCGAGCGTCGTGCCGTTCCCTTCCGAGCGAAGGCTGGAGCGCGGCGACCTCGTCCTGCTCGACGTCGGCGGCACGTACGGCGGCTACTGCGCCGACCTCTCGCGCACCGCCTGCGTGGGCGAGCCGAGCGACACGCAGCGCGACCTGCTGGAGACCGTGCTCGCGCTCTACCACGCGCTCGAGGAGGCGCTGCGGCCGGGCGTCCGCGCCGACGAGCTGCACCGGCTGGCGGTGGGCCTAGCCCGCGAGGCCGGCTACGAACTGCCGTTCCTCGTCGGCCACAACACCGGTTGCGAGAACCACGAGGAGCCGGTGCTGGACGGCCTCTCCAGCCAGGTGCTGGAGCCGGGGATGCTGGAGACGCTGGAGCCCGGCATCTACGTCCCCGGCGTCGGCGGGGCACGCATCGAGAAGACGGTGCTCGTCACCGCGGCCGGCTGCGAGCCACTGTCGGCGGCGCCATTACGCCTCTGGTGAGTCGCCGGGCCGTCGCCGGCTCAGCGCCGACGGCCACCAGATCCGCTCGCCCAGCTCGAAGGTGAGCGCCGAGCAACTTTCACCGTGCCCGATGGCATCCACGACGCCGGCGGCGTAGCATCGCCGCATGCCTGACACCGTCGGAACACGCGCCAAGTGGGCGATGATGATCCCGTCCACGAACACCGTCGTCGAGCACGACTACTGGATGATGAAGCCACGCGGCATCACGTTCCACGCGGGTCGCATGTTCATCTCCCAGCCCAACATCAAGGGCGACGACGACTTCGCCGATCTGGTCGTGCAGATCCGCGCCGCGCTCGAGGGCGCGATCCGCGACATCATGACCTGCCAGCCCGACTACCTGGTGATGGCGATCTCGGTCGAGAGCTTCTGGGGCGGGCTCGAGCGCGCCCGCGAGTACATCAAGAGCCTCGAGGAGCTGACGGGCCTGCGCGTGGCGACCGGCGCCGACGCCTGCCGTCGCGCCTGCGAGGTGCTGAACGTGAAGAAGATCGCGCTCGTCACGCCGTACCAGCCGGTCGGCGACGACCAGGTCGTCAACTACTTCAAGGACATCGGCGTCGAGACCGTGCGGGTGCGCGGCCTGAAGGCGCCGTCGGCGACCGGCATCGCCGACATCGACGAGCCAACTCTCATCCGCACGCTGCGCGACGAGCTCGACGGCGACGACATCGACGCGATCTTCCAGGCCGGCACGAACATGTCGATGGTGCGGCTCGCCGACGAGGCCGAGCGCTGGCTGGGCAAGCCCGTCGTCGCGATCAACGCCGCCACGCTGTGGCACGCGCTGCGCGACAACGGCTTCGACGATCAGATGGACGGCTTCGGGTCGCTGCTGCGCGAGCACTAGGCCCGCGGAGCGGGTACTTCCCTCGAGGGGCATACTGTCAAGTGTGAGGTACTGGCCCAATTCGGCGCATAAGCGAGACCACCGAAGCCGGGCCACCGCGATGGTGGCCGGACAAGGAGGCGTGCCCAAATGATCTCTTGCCGCGCGAGCGACGCGAGCTTCTAGTCGAAGCGGTTCCGGAAGATCCGAGCAACCCTCGATCGCGCCGTTGGAACGTTCGGCGTGGCCCGAACGGCCTTGAGATGTACGAGGCGAAATGGACTCGGGACGTGGATGGCGATCCGGAGTTCCACGGGCACCCTGCGTCGTACGTGCCGGCGCGGGTGCTTCGCGCGATGCGCGATGGAGATCGGATAAGCGTTGTCGAATACCGGAAGCTCATCAGGACGTTTGGAACACCATGATTGGCAACCCAAGCACATTCGGCATCGATCTCATACCCGTCGCGCCAAGCTGGCAGACACGTTATGCCCCTGAGTCCGGCGCCTGGGCAGGAGTCGCCATTTGGGTGGGCGGCGTCAACCTGTCTCGGCACCTTGTCGATGGAACTGACGAAGTTCGCGAGTACCTATTCGTGCCGACCGCACCACTTGCGGATTGGCTAGTCAGCTCATTCTCAGCGATCGCGTTCGAAGAGCGTGCAATCTTCCACGGGGGATATTCTCTTCATGAGAAAGTTCGTTCCTGGGCGACGAGCGCGATACCCGGCGGCCTTGACGAAGACCATTGGTTGGACCTTCGCGAAGCCTGGTGGAAGCGTCACTTCATGAGGGCCGGAAGCGAAGGCGCCCGTATCCCGAATATCGCCTTCGGCAGAGACGACACCGACCTCGTGCTCGAATGGGATACACCGAGATTTGGCCGCGAGCGTTCGATCGCGATGCTCGATCCTGCCGGTTCATACCGGATCGACTGGGAGACGGGAGTCGATGTACTCGAAGAGTTCGTGACAACCGTAGGCGGATGGGTTTGCGAAGCAGGCCTGGCCGCCGAGTTCACGTGGGCGCTCGACGAATCGCCATTGCGCGGTCACCTCGGCCCGTTCGAGACACGGTTGTCGCTGTTCACCGCGCGTTCGATCGACGACTTGAAGCTGCTTTTCGGGACCGACACGTTCGCGAGTCTGCTCGACTGCTTGAACCTTCAGGCCGGATCCGAAGATCCAGCAGCGAGTCCGGAATGCCAGGTGCTACGGGACCTAGGCCCAACTCGCGATCCCGGAGTCGGGTCGCTTCTCCGCAATCTCGGCGAACACACGAGGGATCAACGTCCTGCGTCGTTGGCACGAATGCACGACCTGAGGTCGATCGCGGCCGAGGCCGCTCGAGGTGCCGCCACGCCAGAAGAGGCAGGACAAGCGGCCGCCTTCGAGGTGCGTCACCACTTCGGCCTCAACGGCGGCCCGATCAATGACCATTCGGAGTTACTTGAAGGCGCAGGCATTCGCCAACTCGATCAGACGGTGGCTTCATACCTCGATCGGATGGCCGTGGCTGCTCGTAGCGACGGATCTGCGTGGTACGCGCTGACTGAGAATCCTTGGAGTCAAGCGCCGTGGGCACAACGCTTCGAGGCCTGTCGCGCGCTCGGACATGTCCTTCTCGACCCGTTTCGCGAATCGGCGATCGGCGCGGCATCCGGGGCATTTTCGCAGGGCGCGCGAAGACGACGGTCTGGTGCGTTCGCGGCGGAGTTGCTCCTCCCAGAGTCCGCTCTCGCGCGTCTGAGTGACGGGCGTCTCGATGGGGCTGCAGATCCCGATGCTTTCTCCAATATTCTCCACGAGTACGGCGTGGGTGCAACCACAGCAGCCCATCAACTCTTGAACCGGGGATGGCTCTCAAGTAGAGACGTCCGAGATGAATTGATCGAGCACTTCGCAGCACCCGACGCCTGAAGGCGCGCTGCGTGCGAGTTGTGCCGCGCTAGCGCCCGGTCCACTCCGGCGCCCGCTTCTCGACGAACGCGGTCATCCCCTCCTGCGCGTCGGCGGTGAGCGCGTTCTTCACCATCACCGACCTGCCGATGTCGTAGGCACGGTGCTCGTCCAGCTCGATCTGCGCCCAGAAGGCGTCCTTGCCGATGGCGACGGTGAGCGGGCTGGAGACGGCGATTCTGGCGACGAGCGCGGCCACCGCGTCGTCGAGCTCGGCGGCGGGCACGACATCGTTGATCAGGCCCCAGGCGGCGGCGGTGGGGGCGTCGACGAAGTCACCGGTGAGCAGCATCTGCAGCGCCCGCTTGCGGCCCACGGCGCGCGAGATCGGCACCATCGGCGTCGAGCAGAAGAGGCCGATCTTGACGCCCGGCGTGGCGAAGCGCGCGTCCACCGAGGCGATCGCCAGGTCGCACGCGGCGACGAGCTGGCAGCCGGCGGCGGTGGCGATGCCGTGGACGCGGGCGATCACCGGCTGCGGGTTGCGGTGGATCTGCTCCATCATCACCGTGCAGACGTCGACCGTCCGCTGGTACGTCGCCACGTCCTGGCCGATCAGTTCGCGCAGGTCGTGCCCGGCGCTGAACACGGGCCCGGCGCCCTCGATCACGATCGCGCGCACGTCGGCGTCGCCGGCCAGCGCGCGCAGCGTCACGATCACCTCCTCCATCGTCTCCAGCGAGAGCGCGTTGCGCTGCTCGGGGCGGTTGAGCACGAGGTGCGCCGCCGGCCCCTCACGCCGCACGAGGATGTTCCGGTACGCGGTGGAAGTCTCGGTCGTGGCCATGGCTGCAGCGTAACGCGCGCCGCGTGCTCAAGCCGGTTCCGGCAGGGCCGATACACCTTCCAGATGGCACGCCACGACTTCGACCTGATCGTCCTCGGCTCGGGACCCGCCGGCCAGAAGGCCGCGATCCAGGCCGCCAAGCTCGGCCGCCGCGCAGCCGTCGTCGAACGGCGCCGTGCCGTCGGCGGCGTGTGCGTCAACACGGGCACGATCCCGTCGAAGACGCTGCGCGAGGCCGTCATCCACCTGACCGGCCTCGCGCACCGCTCGCACTACGGGCAGAGCTACCGAGTCAAGGACGGCATCACGATCCAGGATCTCTTCTGGCGCACGCAGCGCGTGATCAAGAAAGAGATCGACGTCATCAACGACCAGCTCACGCGGAACCACGTGACGGTGCTGTGCGGCGACGCGCGCTTCGTCGACCCGCACACGGTTGACGTCGACGGCCGCGACGTGTCGGCCGACAAGTTCGTGGTGGCGACCGGCACCCGCCCGGTGCGCCCCGCGAGCGTCGAGTTCGACGACCTGCGGATCATCGACTCCGACGGCATCCTCCAGCTCGAGAGCCTGCCGGAGTCAATGGTCGTCGTGGGCGCCGGCGTGATCGGGATCGAGTACGCCGCGATGTTCGCCGCGCTGGGCACGAAGGTCACCGTGGTCGAGCGCAGCGAGCGCCTGCTCCCGTTCTGCGACGCGCAGGTCGTCGAGGCCCTCCAGTATCACCTGCGCGAGACCGGTGTCTCGTTCCGCTTCGGCGAGACGGTGACGGCGGTCGAGGCATACGAGGCGGGCTCGGTGACAGTGCTCGACTCGGGCAAGCGCGTCCTCTCGGACACGGTGCTCTACTCGGCAGGGCGCCAGGGCGCGACCGACGGGCTCGACCTCGAGAAGGCGGGCCTCCACGCGGACGACCGCGGGCGCATCACCGTCGACGAGCACTTCCGCACCAAGGTCAAGCACATCTACGCCGCCGGCGACGTGATCGGCTTCCCGAGCCTGGCCGCAACCTCGATGGAGCAGGGCCGGCTCGCCGCCTGCCACGCCTTCGGGCAGGCCAGCGAGGCGACGCACGAACTGCTGCCGATCGGCATCTACACCATTCCCGAGATCAGCTTCGTGGGCAAGACCGAGGAGGAGCTGACGCTCGCCTCGATCCCGTACGAGGTCGGCATCTCGCGCTACCGTGAGCTTGCTCGCGGCCAGATCCTGGGCGACCAGAACGGCCTGCTCAAGCTGCTCGTCGACCCGACGACGCGGCGGCTGCTCGGCGTCCACGTCTTCGGCACCGGCGCCACCGAGATCGTCCACATCGGCCAGACCGTGATGGGTCTCGGCGGCACGATCGAGTACCTCGTAAACACCGTCTTCAACTACCCGACGCTGTCCGAGGCGTACAAGGTGGCAGCGCTCGACGCGCTCAACAAGATGCGCGCGATGAGCCGCGTGATGGCCACCCGCAAAGCGGCGTAACCGGCCAGCCTCGCCGGCCGGCCCGGCGCCACCGCCAGGCCCGCCCCACCGCCAGGCCCGCCCCACCGCCAGGCCCGCCCCACCGCCAGGCCCGCCCCACCGCCAGGCCGGCGCCACCGCCCCGATCCACTATCGTG
>JANXXF010000364.1 GCA_025350775.1 Actinomycetes bacterium | reverse complement strand
CCCCCAGTCAGGAGCTCGGGCGCCCCGGCGAGTCGGCCTCGGCAACTCCCGCGGCCACCTCGTCCGCCGCGCCCGCCTCCGCCGCGACGCCACCGGCCGACGTCTCCGCCGCACGCCAGGCGGACGCTCCGGCCGCGCCGGCGGCGGCGCCTGCGGCCCCGGCGCCACGCCCGGTGCAGCTCCACGAGCTGCCCGGCGCCGTCGGCTCCACCATCCGCTTCGCCGTCCGCGATGGCGAGACCGAGGCCCAACTGACGCTCGACCCTGGCGAGCTCGGCCACGTGCAGATCCGGCTGCGCTACGGCGCCGATGGCCTCTCGGCCACGCTCCTCGCCGACTCGGCGCAGGCCGCTCAGGCGCTCCGTGAGACCGCGTCGGAGCTCCGCCGCTCGCTCGAGAGCCAGGGCATCGTCGTCCGCGACCTCGACGTCGCGACGTCGGGCAACGGCCGCAGCGGCGACGGCGACCAGGGCCGTCCGTTCGGCCGCCCTCGCAACCCGTTCGCCCTCCCGGGTGAGGAGCCGGAGGCCGCCGTCGCCGGGGCCGCCCGGCGCTCCGTCCTGGGCCTCGTCGACGTGCTCGCCTGAGAGGAGTGGAGATGATCAACGCAAGCGCCACAACCAGCACACCGGGCGCCGACCCGACGGCGTCGGCCAAGCCGAAGGCCGCCGGCAGCAACCTTGGCAAAGACGACTTCCTGCGGCTGCTCACCACGCAGCTTCAGCATCAGGATCCAATGAACCCGCAGAACGACATGGCCTTCATCGGCCAGATGGCACAGTTCTCGGCACTCGAGCAAACCACGAACATGGCGTCCTCGCTCGAGCGCTACGGCACCTCGCAGCAGGTCGCGCAGAGCATCGGGCTGATCGGCCACGAGGTCGACGCCGAGGACGCCGCCGGCGCCAAGCTCACCGGCAAGGTCGACTCGGTCAACATCGCCGCCGGCTCGATCGTGATCAACGTCGGCAGCAACAAGCTGTCGCCCGGCCAGATCCTGGAGATCCGCTAGGTGTCGCGAGCGCTGCTCGCAGCCGTGCGCAACCGGACGGTCGCCACGGCCGTCGGCCGGGAGCACATGAAGGAGCAGGTGTTCACCAACATCGACAACGCGGTCATCGCCTAGCGGCGGGATCGCCGAGCCCGGCCGGCCCTCTCCGAGGAAGCCGGGCGGGAAAGGAGAGGTACCCGAAATGATGAGAGGCATGTTCGCCGCGATCAGCGGCCTCAAGGTGCACCAGACCATGCTCGACGTGGCGGCCAACGACATCGCCAACGTGAACACCGTCGGCTACAAGGCCGGCCGCACCAGCTTCAAGGATGCGCTCGCCCAGACGCAGCGTGGCGCCTCGGCGCCGTCGACCACGCTCGGCGGCACGAACCCGGTGCAGATCGGCCTCGGCGTACAGCTCGGCTCGATCGACAGCGTGATGTCGTCGGGCGCCATCCAGACCACCGGCAACCCGCTGGACGTCGCCATCCAGGGCGGCGGCTGGTTCCGGGTCGCGGATGGCACGGTGGGGGCCGCCGGCACCTCGACCTTCTACACGCGGGCGGGCAACTTCGCGCTCGACTCGTCGGGCAACCTCGTGACGCAGGACGGCATGTACGTGGTCGGTTACGCGCAGACCGCCGCAGGCCCGCCGCCCGTGTTCGGCACCAGCGACGGTGCGATCACCGTGCCGACGGGTGCCAAGTCCGTGTCGATCGGGCAGGACGGCGTCGTCTCGTACGTCAACGCGGCGGGAACGACCGTCAACCTTGCAAAGGTCACGCTGGCCAAGTTCCCGAACGACGCCGGCCTCAGCCGCGTCTCGGGCAACCGCTTCGCCTCGTCGAACAACTCGGGCGCCGCTGCCGTCGGCGTCCCGGGCGACACCACCACCGGCGTCGGCACGCTCGCCTCCGGCGGCGTCGAGATGTCGAACGTCGACCTCGCGCAGGAGTTCACCTCGATCATCGTCGCCCAGCGCGGCTTCCAGGCGAACTCTCGCGTCATCTCGGCCACCGACGAGATCCTGAAAGACCTCGTCAACATCGGCCGCTAGTAGCCGGGCGGCGGGGCGTCCGCAGGGGCGCCCCGCCCCATCGCTCTCGAAAGGAGCACCACCGTGATCGCTGTCCACCGCCTCACCCATCCGACGGACGACCTGTACCTCAACCCCGATCAGGTGCAGATGATCGAGGGTACGCCCGACACCGTCGTGACGCTCACCAACGGCTCCAAGTTCGTCATCGCCGAACGGCCCGAGGCGGTCGCCGACCTCATCCGCCGCTGGCGCGCGAGCATCCTCGCCGAGGTCAACGTCGTACGCCGCCCCGACCTGAGGATCGTCGAGTGAGCAGCGCCACGGAAGGCGAAGGCTCCCTCGTCTGAGGGTTCCGCTGTCCCCGCGCCCGGCCGATGACATCAGTGCCTCCACCGCCAGGGAGGGCCTGACAGCGAGAGAGAAGGGAAACGGGAGCCACTGCTGTGAAAGCCTCGACCGGCATAGGTATCGGCGCTGCATTCGTGTTCCTCCTGCTGGGAGTGATCATGGAGGGCGGCAACCCGGCCTCGTTCATCAACATCCCCGCGTTCCTGATCGTGATCGGCGGGACGTTCGGCGTGATGACGGCGTCGACCGATATCGCGTCGATCAAGAAGATGCCGAAGCTGCTGATCTTCGCGGCCAAGGGTGGCAACGGCGTCTTCGACCAGCGTGCTGCAGCAGCGCAGATGGTCACGCTCGCCGAGAAGGCGCGCCGTGACGGCCTGCTCGCCCTCGAGGACGACATCAAGTCCGTCGACGACCCGTTCACCAAGAAGGGCCTCCAGCTCGTCGTCGACGGCGTCGAGTCCGACCTCGTCGTTGCGATCCTCCAGGCCGAGATGGACGGCACCTCGTCGCGCCACAAGAAGATGATCGGGCTCTGGCAGCAGGCCGGTGGCTTCGCGCCGACGCTCGGGATCATCGGCACCGTCATGAGCCTCGTGCACGTGCTCGAGAACCTCTCGTCGCCGGCCGGCCTCGGCCACTCGATCGCAGGCGCGTTCCTCGCGACGCTCTACGGCGTCGGCTCGGCAAACATCGTCTACCTGCCCGTGGCAAACCGGCTCAAGGAGCTCTCGGGCGCCGAGACGGCGTCACGCAACCTCCTGCTCGAGGCGATCCTCTCGATCCAGGCCGGCGACAACCCGCGCATGCTGGCCGAGAAGCTCGACACGTTCCTGCCTCCGGGTGAGCGTGGCGGCGAGGCGGCCGGTGGCAAGGCGGCCGCCAGCAAGGGCGGCGACACCGAAGTGCCCCAGGCCGCGTAGGGGAGAGGCGGACGTTGAGCGATCATGGCGGCGGAAACGGCGGCGGGCACGCCAAGGGTGGCCGGAAGCGCCGCAGCGAGGAGGAGCCCGCGCACGCGGACGAGCGCTGGCTGCTGACCTACGCCGACATGATCACGCTGCTGATGGCGCTGTTCATCGTCATGTGGGCGATCAGCTCGGTCAACGTCTCGAAGTTTGCAGCCCTGCGGCAGTCGCTGCGCGAGGCGTTTGCGGGCAAGCTGGTGAGCGGCGGCGAGGGCGTCATGTCGGGCGGCAAAGCGCTGCTCCAGGCCGAGGGGGCGCGCATCTCGAGCGTCGAGCAGCCGCGCCAGGCGCCCGACCCGGCGGCCAACAACCCGTACCAGCCGGTCACGGCGCCTGTCGGCAGCGCGCAGGCGGAGTCGCAGAACCTCCAGCGGC
>JANXXF010000310.1 GCA_025350775.1 Actinomycetes bacterium | reverse complement strand
GGCGCTTCCGGGCCGCCGCCGGGCAGGCCCTTGCGGGCGCGCTCCGACGCGCGCAGGTCGGCCTCGGTCTCCCACAGGGTGATCGCGATCGCACGGCCGGTCTCCCGGTCGATCAGGTCGAGGGCGCCGCGGTAGCCGGGGCTCGCCTGCGCCTGGCCGATCACGGCGGCGCGGAAGGCGAGCAGGTCGTCGGTCAGGTCGGCGAGGTCGGTGGTGATGCGCGTGACGCGTGCTTGCATTGGACGATTGTGGCAGGCCGAGCGGCACGTCGGGGCCACGCGCCCGCGCCTCCGTAGAATCCCCCGGATGGAGCCGCTCTACCGTCCCGACGGCGTCGAAGCGCGCTGGCAGCGCACCTGGGAGGAGGAGGGCCTCTACGCGGCCGCTCCCGACCCCTCGCGGCCGTCGTACGTGATCGCCGTGCCGCCGCCCAACGTGACGGGCTCGCTGCACATGGGCCACGCGCTCAACGGCACGATCCAGGACGTGCTCGTCCGCTGGCACCGGATGCGCGGCTTCAACGCGCTCTGGCAGCCCGGCTACGACCATGCCGGCATCGCCACGCAGGCCGTGGTCGAGAAGGACCTGCGCAGCCGCGGCCTGACGCGCCACGAGCTCGGCCGCGAGGCCTTCGTCGAGGAGGTCTGGGCCTGGCTGGAGCAGACGGGCAAGACGATCATGGGCCAGTTCCGCTCGCTCGGCGCGTCGCTCGACTACTCGCGCGAGCGCTTCACGATGGACGAGGGCTACTCGCGGGCGGTGCTCGAGTTCTTCGTCCACCTGCACGAGCGGGGCCTCGTCTACCGCGACAACCGCATCGTCAACTGGTGCTGGGAGTGCGGCACGGCGATCAGCGACCTCGAGGTCAACCACGAGGACGTCAACGACGCGCTCACCTACGTGCGCTACCCGCACGCCGACGGCTCCGGCCACGTCACCGTGGCCACCGTGCGCCCGGCGACGATCCTCGCCGACGTCGCCGTTGCCGTGCACCCGGACGACCCGCGCTTCGCCCACCTCATCGGCAAGGATGTGATCGTGCCGGTGGTCGGGCGGCGCATCCCCGTGATCGCCGACGAAGCGGTCGAGCCGGAGTTCGGCACCGGCGCGCTCAAGATCACCCCGGGCCACGACCCGGTCGACTTCGAGATCGGGCGCCGTCACGGCCTGCCCGAGCCCAGCGTGATCGGCTTCGACGGCCGCATGAACGCCGCGGCAGGCGACCTGGCCGGGCTTACCGAGGACGAGGCCGCCGACCGCGTTGTCGCCTGGCTGAAGGAGCACGGCCAGCTCGAAAAGCGCGAGTCGTACCGCCATGCCGTCGGCCACTGCGACCGCTCGGGCACCCGCATCCAGCCGCTCGTCTCGCTGCAGTGGTGGGTGCGCATGGACGAGCTGGCAGCGCCCGCCGCCGCGGCCATCCGGGACGGCCGGGTCAGCTTCCACCCGCCGGTGCACGGCCGCGTCGCCCTCGACTGGCTGGAGGCGATCCGGCCCTGGAACGTCTCGCGGCAGCTGTGGTGGGGCCATCAGATCCCCGCCTGGTACTGCCCGGCCGGCCACACGACGATCGCGCGCGCCACGCCTACCGCCTGCGGCGACTGCGGCTCCACCGAGCTCGTCCGCGACCCCGACGTGCTCGACACCTGGTTCTCGTCGGCGCTGTGGCCGTTCGCCACGCTCGGCTGGCCGGACAAGTCCCCGGACCTCGCCGCCTTCTACCCCGGCAGCGTCAACTCGACTGCGCGCGACATCATCTTCCTCTGGGTCAACCGGATGATCATGGCCGGCATCGAGCTGCTGGGTGCTGTCCCGTTCCGCGACGTGATCATCCACTCGACCGTGCAGGCCGCCGACGGGCGGCGCATGTCGAAGAGCCTGGGCACCGGCATCGACCCGCTCGAGCTGATCGAGCAGCACGGCGCCGACGCCACCCGCTACGGCCTGCTCAAGATGTCGTCCACGCAGGACGTGCGTTTCTCGGCCGGCGCGATCGAGGAGGGGCGGCGCCTCGCCAACAAGCTCTGGAACGTCTCGCGGCTGATCCTGCAGAACGCGGAGGGCGTCGAGCCCGCGTTGCGGCCGAGCGCGCTCGAGGAGCGCTGGATCCTGGCCCGCATCGACGCCACCATCGCCGACGTCGAGGAGAAGGTGGCGGCGTACGAGTTCTCGGCCGCGGCCTCGGCGCTGTACCACCTCGTCTTCGACGACTTCTGCGACTGGTACGCCGAGGCGCTCAAGCCGCGGCTCTACGCGAAGGATCCTGCCGCCACGGCGACCGCTCTGGCTGCGCTGGAGCGGCTGCTCGCGCTGCTGCACCCGGTGATGCCGCACGTCACGGAGGAGATCTGGACCGCGCTGCCCGGAGCGGGACGCGGCCGGCTGATCGTCGCGCCGTGGCCGGTGGTCGCCGAGGCGGCCGCCGGGGGAGCCGGGGCCGCCACCGCCGAGGGAGCTGCCGGGGGAGCCGTCGCCGCCGGGGCCGCCACCGCCGCCGGGGCCGACCCGCTGGCCGCGCTGGCGCGGGTGCAGGAGGCCGCCGCGCTGTTCCGCCGCAGCGGCGTCCAGGTTGCGCTCGAGGGCGACGAGCAGCGCATCTTCGCTGCCGTCGTCAAGCCCGAACGCGTCAAGCAGGTCGCCGGCAACGCCGCTGCCGAGATCGCCCGGCTGCGCAAGGAGATCGGCCGTGCCGAGGCGATGCTGGCCAACGAGAAGTACGTTGCGAAGGCGCCCGCCGAGGTTGTCGCCGGGGAGCGTGACAAGCTCGAGCGCTTCCGCCGCGAGCTCGAGGCGCTGACCGGCTGACCATGGCCGTCTCCGGCACGCTCACGTGGCTGGAGTCGCTCGCCCGCTTCGGCATCCGGCCGGGGCTGGAGCGAATCGAGGCGATGCTCGCCGAGCTGGACGACCCCCAACGCGCGTTCGCGGCGATCCACGTCGTCGGCACCAACGGCAAGTCGACGACGACGCGCATGATCGAGGCGCTGCTGCTCGACGCCGGCCTCACGGTGGGGTCGACGATCTCGCCGCACGTCCGCTCGTGGAGCGAGCGCATCCACGTCAACGGGCGACAGGTCGACTTCGAGCAGGCCGTGGCGCGGATCCGGCCGGCGGCCGAGCGGGCCGGCGCCACCCAGTTCGAGGCGATCACCGCCGCCGCCTTCACCGCCTTCGCCGACGCGGGTGTCGCCGTCGCCGTCGTCGAGGCCGGCCTCGGCGGACGCTGGGACGCGACCAACGTGATCGGCGCGGGCGTTGTCGTGCTCACCAACGTCGCCCTCGACCACACTGACGTGCTCGGCGACACCCGTGAGGCGATCGCAGCCGAGAAGCTCGCCGTCGTGCGGCCCGGCGCGGTGGTCGTGGTCGGCCAGCCCGAGTGGGCCTTGCCGGCCCGGGACGCCGGTGCCGTCGAGGTCGTCGTCGGCGACGGCTCGCAGGCCATCGACCTGGCAGTGAGAGGGGCGGAGGCCCTCCTGGGCGCCCGGGTCGACCGCGAGCCGGCGGCGCGGGTGCGCCTGCCCGGCCGCAGCGAGTGGCGCGGGGCGGCACCGCCGGAGCTGTGGGACGGTGCGCACAACCCTGCCGGCGTCGAGTTCCTGCTGGAGCGCGTGCCGCCTGGCCCCGGCTTCGTCGTCTGCAGCTCGATCCTGCGCGATAAGGACGCCGGCGCGATGCTCGAGCGGCTGGCCGCCGCCGGGCCGACCCTCGTCGCGACAGTGGCGAGCAGCTCGCGAGCGCTCCCGGCCGACGAGCTGGCAGCGCTCGCCCGGCACCATTTCACCACCGTGGAGGTGGAGCCCGACCCGGCGGCGGCGCTCGCCCGCGCCCGCGCGCTCGCCGGGCCCGAGGGCCGCGTGCTCGTCACCGGCTCGCTCTACCTTCTCTCCGACCTGGCTGCCCTGGCCACCGGGGTCACGCCGTGAGCGAGCACAGCAACGGCCATGGGCCGGGGCCGGGGTCGGCGACGGGGTCCGTCCCGGATGCCGTCGCCGCGGCGGAACCGCACGCGGGCCCGCGCCCCGAGACGGCCCGCGCCCGCGCCCGCCGGGCCGCCGCCGTCCCCTTCACGATGCGCCGCCGGCAGCGCAGCCGAGGCGGCCCGGTCGTACTGGCGCTCGTCCTGCTCGTCGGCTTCGTCGCGTTCGCGTTCGCGATCGGCTATCTGGTCGGGAGTATGCTCCTCTGATGGTTGCCGCGACGTTCGACAGCGTGTCGGGCTTCTTCGACTCCGCCACCTGGCTGGTCGCGCGCAACCTCGGGATCTTCTTCCTCGTCCTGTTCTGGCTTTCGATCGCCTGGTGGGTCGTGCGCGATGCCCGCAGCCGCGTCGAGGATCCGCTGCTCGTGGCCGTCGCCGGCGTGCTCGGCCTGGTGCTGCCGTATGTCGGCGCGCTCGTCTACCTGCTCTTCCGCCCGGCCGAGCTGCTCGGCGACGTGCGCGAGCGCGAGCTCGAGATTCGCTCGATGGAGGAGCGGCTCGGGGGACGCCTCCTGCACTGCCCCAAGTGCCGGGCCGGGGTCGAGTCGTCGTATCTGGTCTGCCCGGTCTGCACCACCCGGCTGAAGCGCGGCTGTCGCGGCTGCAATGCACCACTGGAGCCGCTGTGGCAGGTGTGCCCGTACTGCGAGACCCCGGCCGATGCCGTCGTCGCATCCCTCCGCCAGCGGCGCGGTGCGAACGAGTAGGCTCTGGCCCCATGGCTAACGAACGCACCCTCGTCCTTGTCAAGCCCGACGGCGTCCGCCGCGGCATCTCCGGCGAGATCGTCGCCCGCTTCGAGCAGCGCGGCTTCAAGCTGCGCGGCGCACGGCTCCTGAAGATCTCTCGTGCCACGGCGCAGAAGCACTACGGCGAGCATAAGGAAAGGCCGTTCTTCGGCGAGCTCGTCGACTTCATCACCTCCGGCCCGGTGCTCGCACTGGCGCTCGAGGGCGAGTCGGCGATCGCGGCCGTCCGCACGATGATGGGCGCCACCAACCCGGTCAACGCCGTCCCGGGCACGATTCGCGGCGACTACGCGCTCCTGATGGGCGAGAACATCGTTCACGGCTCGGACTCGAAGGAGAGCGCCAAGCGTGAGCTGGCCCTCTTCTTCCCCGATGGCCTCGTCTGATCCCAGCTCCGACGGCCTGACCGACTCCGCCCGGTCGAACCGGGCGTTCTGGGACGGCTACTCGCAGGAGTACCAGGGGCGGCACGCGGAGGCCCTGGGCGGCGAGCCCGCCTGGGGCCTCTGGCGTATCCCGGACGCCGAGCTCGGCGTGCTCGGGGACGTGGCCGGCCTCAACGTGCTCGAGCTCGGCTGTGGCGGCGCCCAGTTCGCTCTCCAGCTGGCCGTCCGCGGCGCCCGCGTCACCGGCCTCGACAACTCCGAGGCGCAGCTCGCCCACGCACGCGAGCTCCAGGCGCAGGCCGGGCTCTCGTTCCCGCTCGTCCACGGGCCGGCGGAGGCGCTGCC
>JANXXF010000284.1 GCA_025350775.1 Actinomycetes bacterium | reverse complement strand
CGCCGAGCCACGCACCGACGGCCAGATGACCAGCGGCCCGATGCGCTCACCCTGTGAAGGCGGTTGCTGCTGCGGTGAGGTTCCCTCCCCGCGTGTCCGGCAGTCACGCAGCTCCCAGCTCGTCGGTCGAGCGGCGAGAGCGGCGGTCGTCGCCACCGCAATCGCTGCGGCGAGCAAGGCGGAGACGATCGAGACCGCGGCCAGTGCGCCCTTTCCCGGAGCAGGAGTCGGCCATGTCACGCCCCGTGCCACAGGGCGCTCACCGGCACCGCCCAGACCCGATCGCCCAGTGGAATCGTGTCGGCACCGGTGTAGACGACGAAGCCGGCGACGAATCTCTCCCCCAGGGCGTCGCGGAGCCGGCCGATCGCCCGGTGATCGGCGCGTCCGACTGTCGCACCGGCCTTGCACTCGATGCACGCAACGGCACCCGATCGGGACTCGAGGACGATGTCCACCTCGTCGTCGCGGTCGCGGTAGTGATGAAGCCGCGCGGACGTCGTGGCCCAGGGCAGATGGCGAGCGACTTCCATCGCGACGAAGCTCTCGAAGAGCCGGGCGCTGACCTGGTCGTCGCTCGCGGCGCGCGCTGCATCGGCGCCGAGCAGGTGAGCGAGCAGACCCGAGTCGCGGATGTAGACCTTCGGCGCCTGCACCTCTCGGCTACCGATGCTCGGCCGCCAGGCAGGCGCCTGCGCTACCAGGAAGACGGTCTCGAGCAGCCGCGTGTAGGACTGCACGGTCTTCATGTCGAGGCCGACCGCCCGCCCGATCCGATCGGCCCTGTAGATGCCGGCTGACTGTGCCGCCAGCAGCCGCAGCAAGCGCGGGACGTGCTCGAGCTTCTGAGCGCCTGACAGGTCACGGAGATCGCGTTCGACGATGCCGCGAACGTAGTCGCCGAACCAGCGATCTCGGCGGCGGGTGTCACGTCGCAGCGCCTCCGGATAGCCGCCTCGCACTGCCCGGTCGACGAAAGCCGCGCGCCCGACCGTAGCGCCCGCTACGACCGGCGCACGGCCCGAGTACAGCGCGTCGACGATGTTTGCGCCGGAGCGACCGATCTCCGACTGCGCGAGCGGCCAGAGATCGACGATCTCGACACGTCCGGCGAGCGACTCGGCAATCCGTGGCGCCGAGAGAATGCTCGCGGACCCGGTCAGGAGGAAGCGGCCGGGGGTCGTGTCGTCGTCAACGGCGCGCTTGATCGCGAGGAGCAAGTCAGGCGCGCGCTGCACCTCGTCGATCACGACCGGGCCGTCGAGCCCAGCGACGAATGCCGCAGGGTCGCCGATCGCAGCATCCCGGGTCGCCTTGTCGTCGAGCGAGAGGAGTCTCGCCGGGTGATCGTGCTCGGCGACCGCAGCGGCGAGCGTGCTCTTGCCGACCTGTCGCGCCCCCGCGATCAGGACGACGCGCGTATCGGCAAGCGCCTCGACGACGAGCGCGCGTGAGCGACGCGGGATCGCGGGCTCGGCAAAGTCTGCAAAGTCGGAAAAGTCGGAAAAGTCGGAAAAGTCGGAAAAATCATCCGGCCAAGTCGGAATATCTTAGCGGCCAAATCGGAAAGCGCTCAACATGCAAGACCGTGCGGGATGCTTGGGCGGAGGACAACCGGGAGCGGAGCGTCCTACGCTATCCCGTACTCCCGCACGTACGCCGCCAGCCGCGTGATCTGATCCGGGTCGGTTGACGGCAGGACGCCGTGGCCGAGGTTGAAGATGTGGCCCGGCCGGCCGTGGGCGCGCTCGAGCACGTCGCGAGCGCCGGCCTCCAGGCGCTCCCACGGGGCCAGCAGCAGGGTCGAATCGAGGTTGCCCTGGACGGCGCGGCCGGGCACCTCGGCCCAGCCACGGTCGAGCGGGATGCGCCAGTCGAGGCCGATAACGTCGCCGCCCGCGGCCGCCATCGAGCGCAACAGCGTCGACGTGCCCGTGCCGAAGTGGATCGACGGAACCCCCACCTCGCGCACCGCCGCCAGAATGCGCGCCGAGTACGGCGCGACGAACTCCTCGTAGTCGCCCACCGAGAGATTGCCGACCCAGGAGTCGAAGAGCTGGATGACGTCGGCGCCGGCGGCGACCTGCGCCTGCACGTACGGCGCGAAGCAGTCGGCCAGGGCGGCCATCAGGGCGTGCCACGTCGCGGGGTCGCCGTACATCATCCGCTTGACGTTGAGGAAGTCGCGGCTCGGCCTGCCCTCGATCAGGTAGCCGGCGACGGTGAACGGGCCGCCGCAGAAACCGACGACGGCCTGGTCGCGGCGCAGCTCGCCGCGGACGATGCGGATCGCGCCGAGGATGCCGGCGGCGAAGTCGGCCGGGTCGCCCTGCGTGATGCGGGCGAGGTCGGCGGCGGTGCGCAGCGGCTCGGCGACGACGGGGCCGACGTTCTCGACGAGCTGCACGTCGATGCCCATGCCGAGGACGGGCGACATGATGTCGGCGAACATCACGGCCGCGTCGACGTCGTGGCGGCGCACCGGCTGCAAGGTCACCTCGGCGCAGAGCTCGGGCACCGCGCAGGTCTCGAAGAGCGTGCGGCCCTCGCGCAGCTTGCGGTACTCCGGCAGCGAGCGGCCGGCCTGGCGCATGAACCACACCGGCGTGCGCTCGGTGGGCTGGCGGCAGGCCGCGCGGACGAGGAGGGGCGCGTCGGCGCCGGGAGCGAAGGGGGCGCCAGTCACGCCGCCTAGACTAGCCGCGACAATGGAGACCTTCGGCGACCACCCCGTGACTGCCGGCCCGCTCTCGGTGCGCTGGCTCGCCGTGGAGGTGGCGCCGCAGCGCGCGGGTGCGCTTGGGGTGGCGCGCGTGGCGATCGAGAACGCCGGGCTGGCGACCTGGCGGCCGCAGGCGGGGTCGCGCGGGGTCAAGGCGAGCTACCACTGGCTCGACTCGCTGGGGAACGCGCTGCTGTGGGACGGCCTGCGCACCGAGCTGCCACACGAGGTGCCGCCGGGCGGCCGCGTCGAGCTCGAGCTCGCGGTGCGCACGGTGATGCCCCCGGGCCGCTACCGGCTGGCGTTCGATCTGGTGGACGAGGGCAAGCGCTGGTTCGCGGAGGTCGGGAGCTACGCGCCGGAGCTGGACGTCGAGGTGACGCCGCGCTGCGAGCGGCGGCTCGGGGTCGTCGCGGCCGATGCGGGCGCGCTGGCCGCACAGGACGAGCCCGGGGCGATCGTGCCGCCGGCGGAGGCCGCTGCGGGCGCCGCGGTCGCTCGGCTCGCCCCCGGGGTGACGCCGGCGCCCGACTGGGCCCGCCGCGTGCTCGACGCGCACCAGGAGGGCTACGGCATTGTCGGCGGGTCGATCAAGGCGCCTGCCGGGCCGCTGCGCCGCCAGGCCGCCGAGCTGGCACCGTGGGCGCCCGGCGGCGGCCGCAACCCGGGCTTCGCGCACCCGCTGCTGTGCGCCTCCGTGCTGACGGGGGTCGAGGTCGAGCAGTCGGCGCCGGTCGCGGGGCTGCCCGCCGAGCGCGCCCTTGGCGACGAGCCCTGGGTCTACGACGCGCGGATCCAGCTCCTGCGGCGTAAGGTTCGCCGGTGAGCGCAGGAGCAGTCACCGTGCTGGGCCGGGCCGCCCGCGCCGCCCGGTCGGCAGGCCTCGGCGGGCCACTCGGTGCGCTCCGCGACGCAGTCGACGCCCCGCTCGTCCGGTTGGGCCGGCCGCCGCTGCGGGCGCGGTCGAACGGGATCGAGGTGCGCGGCTTCCTCCGCCACCGTAGCTTCCTCGCCGACGTCGCGCGCCCAGGCGCCGGCGGCTACCAGCAGCTCCTTGCCGAGACCGTCAGGCCGGGAATGATCGTGATCGACGGCGGCGCGCACATCGGCATCTACACCCTGATCGCAGCGCGGGCCGCCGGCCCCCACGGCCGCGTCCTCGCCTTCGAGCCCGACCCGTACAACCTCGCCGCGCTGCGCGCCAACGTGCGCCTCGCCCGCGCCGCGACGGTCGAGGTGATCCCGAAGGCGATCGCCGACCGCGCCGGCCGCACCAGCTTCGTGCAGAGCCGCGGCACGATCTCCGGCTCGATCGCCGACCGCACCGATGTCGGCCCGTCACGCCTGCTCGACGTCGAGCTCACCTCGGTCGACGAGATGCTCCCGACGGCGCCGGCGTCCCTGCTCGTCAAGCTCAACGTCGAGGGCGCCGAGCGGCTCGTCCTGGCCGGCATGCAGCGGACGCTGGCCGAGTGCCCCGAGATCGTCCTCTTCGTCGAGCTGAACCCGGCGGCGCTGCGCGCGGCCGGCAGTGACCCCGCCGCGCTCGTCGGGCTGCTCGAGGGGCTGGGCTTCACGCTCCAGGCGATCGACCCGGTGGACGAGAGCCTGCGCCCGCTGCCCCCGCTCGGCGAGCTCGGCAAAGGCCACATCCTCTGCCGCCGCGGCGGCGGCCCGGGCTAGAGCTCGACCGCGATGCGGTCGTCGACGCGCCGGAACACCCAGGCGCCCAGCGCCAGCGAGGCGACCGCCGCGCCCACCAGGTACACGACATCCCACAGGTGCGGCAGCTCGCCCGCGTAGAGCGGCCTGCGAAACGCCTCGATCACCGGGGTTGCCGGGTTGCCCCAGCGCAGGATCTCCTTGAGCGTGTGGTGCCGGGCGAGCCCGCCGGGAAGGGTGTCGAGCGAGTAGACGAGTGGGGTCAGGAAGAACCACGGCAGCAGCACCGCCTGGGTGATGTGCTCGACATCGCGGAAGACGACGTTCGCCGACGCGATCGCCAGCGCCAGGCCCGCCACGAAGCAGATGACGAGCAGTGAGAGCGGTAGCGCCAGCCAGATCGTCGCGCGCACGCGCGGCAGGATCGTCAGGTTCAAGGCGAACAGCGCGATAAGCATCGCGGCGAAGCTCGGCAGCTGCGACGCCACCACCGACAGCGGCACCAGTTGGCGCGGGAAGCGCACCTTCTTGATCAGCTCGGCCATGTCCAGCAGCGAGCGGGCGGCGTTGTTCAACGACGCGCCCAGCAGCACCCAGATGGCCAGGCCGGAGAGCAGGTACAGCGGATAGTGGTCGATGTTGCCGACCGCGCGCCAGAGCACCGAGAAGACGAGCAGGTAGATCCCCATCAGCATCAGCGGGTGCGCGAGCGACCAGGCAACCCCGAGCAGCGAGCCCTTGTACTTGGCCTTGAGGTCACGCCGGAAAAGATTGAGGAACAGCTCGCGATAGCGGAAGAGGTCGAGGTAGACCGACACGTCCGTGAGTCTAGGTGGCTCGTGGGTCGGCCGGCCGCGCCGAGCGGCTCGCGACGGACCGTTCGCTAGACTCGCCGCGGTGCGCCGCGTTAGCGTCATTCGGCTCCTGCTCGGCCCGCGGCCGGCACCCGACCGGATCCTCCTCTACTCGATGTGGTTCCGGGGGCACAACAACCCCGTCGTGGCCGAGCTGATCGAGCGGATGCAACGCGTCGACGCCTGCCTGATCGTCTTCCCGGCGCGGCGCAGCCTGCGCGGCGTGCTGCTGCGCGCCTACCGCGCCTCACGGCCGCTCGTCGAGGCGTGGCTCCTGCGGCGCGCCGCCGGCCGCTACTGCGGGCTCTTCACCGCCGACCCCCGGCACATCGACTCGTTCCCCGGAAACGTCGTCGTGCTGATGGACGACGTCCTCTACTCGCCGCGCGAGGTCGAGCTGCTCAACCGGCCCAACGTCAAGACGTACTTCGTCACGCGCGACGTGGCCGGCCGACGCTACGCCGAGCTGGGCGTGACGACACCGTACGAGGTGATCCCGCAGGCCGTCCCGCTCGGGTCGCTCGACACGCCGCGCCGCGACGAGCTGGTCCGCGAGAAGGTCGCGCGCGGCGCCTTCGTCGTCGGCTACCACGCGTCGTTCCATCTCTCGGCCGGCGACCGCGGCGGCGGCGACGTGATGTACAACGTCGACCACCTGCTGGAGCTGTGGGACGGAATCCGTGAGCGCATCCCGAACGGCGAGCTCTGGCTCGTGGGGAATGCCGGGGACAGGCTGCGCGAGCGGTGCGCCGGCCGCACCGACATCGTCCTGTTCGGCCGCAAGCCGCGCGACGAGTACCTCGCCTACGTCGCCGCCTTCGATATCGGCCTCTACCCGCGCGCGTCGGGCGCCGGCGTCCAGGCGGCGAAGATCGCCGACTACCTCGGCGTGGGCGTCCCGATCGTCGCCTACGACTACGACGTGGTGCGCGACGACATCGGCCCGACGGGCGCGGGCATCCTGGCCGCCACGCCCGTGGAGTTCGTCGACGCGGTCGTCGGGCTTGCCGGGGATCCCGAGCGTCGCCGCACCCTCGCCGCAGGCTCCGCGCGGGCAGGCGCCGAGCGCGACTGGGCCGTGATCGAGAAGCGCTACGCCGAGGTGCTCGACCGCTACCTCCCGGCCGCGGCGACACCCTGACGGCCGCGACCACGCCCTGACGACCGCTGCCGCGGGCACACTGCTCGTGGGCAGCCCGCACCCGCGGCCAGCCCGTCCGGCGAACACGGATTCCTAACACCGATCGTCTAGCCTTCTCCTGTTGAGCGCCATCGCCGTCATCGCGGGAATACCCGTCGCAGCCGCGACGATCTGGCTCCTGCTCCACTCGAGCCTCACCGATCGGCTCGCCGCGACGCCGCGCGCCGATCGCTGGCACGCCACCACGACGCCGACGTTCGGCGGGATCGGCATCTTCGCCGGGCTCGTCGCCGCCGTCGGAGCGGCAATCGCATCAGGCTACGTCGACCCGGGCTGGCGCCTGCTCGCGGTCGTCGTGGGCTGCGCGATCCTGTTCGGGGCGGGCCTGATCGACGACCTCTTCTCGCTGCCGCCGGTCGCGAAGATCGTCCTGCAGCTGGCGGCCGCAGGCACCGTGCTGTCTGCCGGCTACACCGTGCGCAGCATCGGCAACGAGCTCGTCGCCGCCGTCGTCGCCGCCGTCTGGCTCGTCGGCATGACCAATGCCTTCAACCTGCTCGACAATATGGACGGCCTCGCCGGCTCGCTCGGCGCCATCGCCGCCGCGTTCTTCGCCGTCGACGCGCTCACCGTCCACCCGAGCAACGTCAACCTGGCGATCTCGCTGGCACTGCTCGCCGGCATCCTCGGCTTCCTGCCGTTCAACCTCCGCTGGCGGCGACGCGCGGCGGTGTTCATGGGCGACTCGGGGAGCCAGATGCTCGGCTTCACGCTGGCCACGCTCGGTCTGGTGACGAGCCACAAGGTCGCGTCGACGACGGTCGCGACGCTGCTGCTGCCCGTGCTGATCCTCGCGGTGCCGATCCTCGACACGACGCTCGTGACGGTGGTGCGCATCCTGGAGCGTCGGCCGATCTCGCAGGGCGGCCGCGACCACACCTCGCACCGCCTCGTCGAACGCGGCCTCAGCGAGAAGCGCGCCGTCGTCCTGCTCGGTGCGATCGCCGCGATGCTCGGCGGCACGAGCCTCGCCTACAACGTCGCCGGCAACAACCGCATCACCCTCGTCGGCGTGCTCGTCACGTTTGTGCTGCTGGTGCAGTTCGCAACCTTCCTGGGCGACGTCAAGCGCGACGCGACGAGCGCGGAGGGAGCCGACCGGATCCGGCCGCTCGTCCTCAACCTCGCGCGGCTGCTCGAGACGCTGATCGACTTCGTCGTCGTCGGGGCCGCGTTCACGGTGTCGTACTTCATGCTGGTGCTCGGCTCGGGGACGACCTACCAGCGGCATCTCTTCATGGTGTCCCTGCCCGCGATCCTGGTGGCGCGCTTCGCGGCATTCCTGGTGTTCGGCATCTACCGGCGCGTGTGGCGGTATGCAGGCTCCCGCGACGCGGTCGCGATCCTGCTCGCCGTCGTCCTCTCGGAGGCCGTCGCCTTCCTGTTCCTCGTCACGTCGTTCGAGTTCGTCGGGCTGACGAAGTCGATCTTCGTCCTCAACGCCATCCTCTGCACCGTGATGGTCGGGGCCGAGCGCTTCGGCGAGCGGGCCCTCGCGCACACGCTGTCGTCGCTGCGCGGCCGCGACACCCGACACCGCACGCTGATCGTGGGCGCGGGTCGCGAGGGACGCAGCCTCGTGCGCGAGCTGCGCGAGACGCCCGGCGAGCTCGTCATCGGGTTCGTCGACGACGACCCGGAGCTGCGGCGGCGGCGTCTCCTGGGCGTGCCCGTGGTCGGCGCGACCGGCGACATCGCCGACGTGCTGGCCCGGTTCACGACCGACGCGGTGCTGGTGACCGCGCTCGACCTGCCACACGAGACCCTCGACACGATCGTCGCAGCGTGCCAGCAGGCCGGCGTGCCCTGCCAGTTCGTTCGCCGCGACCTCGACGTCGCGCGTGAGACCGTGCTGGGCGCGGTCGCCGGCGGCCTGTAGAGCCGGTCAGCGCGGGGCGGGTGGCGCGGGCGGGGCGGGCGGCGGCGGAGCCGCGAGCGGGGCCGCGCGCGGGGCGTCACGCTCGCCCAGGTCCCCGCCCAGCCGCGCCGCCGCCCAGGCGACGCGGCCGCGGGTGCG
>JANXXF010000246.1 GCA_025350775.1 Actinomycetes bacterium | reverse complement strand
CGACGCGATCGCGGCAGCAACGATCAACGGCGCCCGCGGCCTCAACCGGCCCGACCTCGGCCGGATCTCGGCCGGCTGCAAGGCCGACCTCACCGCCGTCGACGTCGCAGGCCCACTCGTCGGCGCGGGCGCGGCCCCGCCGGAGCCGCTGCACAACCTGCTGTATGCCAACGGCCTCTCGGTGCGCTACACGATCACCGGCGGGCGCCTGCAGGTGTACCAGGGCGAGGTGGTCGTCGACGACATGGTGAAGCTGCGCCGCCGGGCCGCCGCCGCCGTGAGTGGGATCTGGCAGCGGCTCGCCGACGAGGGCTGGTTCGCCGCATAGCGCAGCTACGACCCGCTCGGCCCCTCCTGTCCTGGTAGGACGGCCCGCCCTGCCAGGGTTGCCCGCGCGCCTCGGAACACCACCAGGGCGACGCCGGCGAAGATGAGTGCCCCACCCACCAGCTCCCGGGCGCGCACGGGCTCGTGCAGGAACAGCGCGCCTGCCACGATGGCGAATACCGGCACCATGAACGACACCGAGCTGGCCCGCATCACGCTCCCGCGTGAGAGCACGATCAGGATGAAGAGGAAGCCGACCTGGCCGAGGCCGCCGGCGATCACCGCCTCGCCGACGAACTTCCAGCTCCAGTGCACCGCGAAGCTCTCGCCGATGCCGGCGACGGGAACGAAGATGAACGACCCGACGATCAGCATCCACGTCGCGAACGCGGTCTCGCCGCCCACCGGCCGCCACCGCTTGAGCGAGACGTTCGACCCCGCCCACGTCACCACCGCCAGCATCATCATGCCGACGCCGAGCGCGTGGCTGCCGTGGCCGCCAGCTGCCGCCGAGGCCGCCACCCCGACACCGCCGATCGCGACCGTGATGCCGACGAGCGCAATCCGCGTCGGCCGCTCCCGCACCACCAGCCAGGCGAGCAGCGCCGAGCACACCGGCATCGTGTTCGCCAGCAGCGATGCCAGGCCCGCGGCCGTGTTGGCAACGCCGAACGCGAACGCCAGCTGGGAGCCGGCCATGAGACATGCCGGCAGCGCCACCGCCCCCAGGTCGGCGCGGCGCAACGGGATGCGCAGCGACGTACCGGTGGCCGCGCAGATCGCGAGCATCGCCGTGCCGCCGAACACCGCGCGGAACAGCGCGACCGTGAGCGGGCCCGCTCCCAGCAGCGCCCACTTGACGACGACGTAGTTGAACCCGAGGATCGCGGCGGCCGCGACCAGCAGCGCCGCCGAGCCGAGCGCCTCGCGCGTTGCCGGTGTCCGCGTCAGCGCTAGCTCGCCGGCTCGGCGTCCGCGTGCCACGGCACCTTGATGCACGCGACGGCGTGCGTCGCGGTGTACGCGTGGAGCGGCACGTGCGCCGCGGCGCAGGCGTCGTCACCGCTCGGGCAGCGCCCGTGCAGAAAGCAGCCCGGTGGCAGGTTCGTCGCGCTCGGGATCTCGCCGCCGAGCAGGAATCGCTCCTTTTTCACGCGTGGGTCGGCGGACAGCGACGACGAGAGCAGCGCCTGGGTGTAGGGGTGCTGCGGATTCGCGAACACCTCGGCAGTCGGCCCGACCTCGACGATCTGCCCGAGGTACATCACGCAGATCCGGTCGCTGACGTACTCGACGGTGTGGATGTCGTGCGAGATGAAGAGGTACGCCAGGTTGAACTCGTCCTGGAGATCTGCGAGTAGCTGCAGGATCTGCGCGCGCACCGAGAGGTCGAGAGATGACGTCGGCTCGTCGAGCACGATGAACTTCGGCCGCGTGACGAGCGCGCGCGCGATGCCGACGCGCTGCTGCTGGCCGCCGGAGATCTCGTGCGGGTAGCGCTCGTAGAAGTTCTCGCCGAGCGCGACATGGTTGAGCGCGTCGACGACCCGGCCGTGACGCTCCGCCGCCGTGAGCTTCTGCTCGTGGATGACGAGCGGCTCCTCGACGGTGCGCCCGATGCGCTGACGCGGGTTGAGCGACTCGTACGGCTCCTGGAAGACGATCGTCATGTCGGCGCGCAGGTGGCGCAACTCGTCACGGCTGAGCGTTGTGAGGTCGCGGCCGTCGAAGTACACCGTGCCGGCGTCGAGCTCGTAGAGGCGCAGGGCGAGCCGGGCGATCGTCGACTTGCCCGACCCGGACTCGCCGATCAGCGCCACGGTCTCGCCGGGCGAGATCTCGAACGACACGCCGTTGACGGCGTTGACCACCGGCCCGCCGGCGCGCTGGAACGACTTGTAGACGTTGTCGAGCCTAACGAGCGTCAAGCTCGGACACCCCCTTCGAGAGATGGCAGGCAGAGCGACGGCCCGTGCTGAGCTCGCACAGCAGCGGCTCCTCGGCGGAGCACGGCTCGAACGCGAAGTCGCAGCGGTCGTGGAACGGGCAGCCCGCCGGGTAGTCGATGAGGCTGGGGACGCGCCCGCGCAGGCTGACGAGCTTGTGCCCGGGCCGCGGAATCGCGGCGAGCAGCGCCTGCGTGTACGGGTGCGCCGGCTCGACGAACACCTCGGACACCGGCCCCTCCTCGACGATCTTGCCGGCGTACATCACGATCACGCGATGGCAGTACTGGGCGACGACCCCGAGGTCGTGCGTCACCAGCAGCATCGCCCGGCGCTCCTCCTCGAGCAGCTGCATGACCATGTCGAGGATCTGCCGCTGAATGGTGACGTCGAGCCCGGTGGTCGGCTCGTCGGCGATCACGAGGCGGGGGTTGAGGACGAGTGCGATCGCCATCACGACGCGCTGCGCCATCCCGCCCGACAGCTGATGGGCGTAGCCCTTGAGGATCCGCTCGGGACCCTGGATGCCCACTTTCTGCAGCATCGCCAGGCTCATGTCCCAGCACTCCTGCCGCGACGCGTCGGTGTGGGCGCGAATGACGTTGCGGAACTGCCGCTCGATGCGCAAGATCGGGTTGAGCGCACCCCACGGGTTCTGCGGGACGAAGCTGATGCCCGTGCCACGCAGCTTCCGGAACTCGCGCCGCGACAGCGAGCGCAGGTCGATCCCGTCGTAGGTGATCCTGCCCTCGGCGATGCGCCCGGGCGGCCGCACGAGGCCCAGCACCGAGCGGGCGGTGACCGACTTCCCGCAGCCCGTCTCGCCAACGAGCCCGACCAACTCGCCCTCACGGATCCCGAACGAGATCCCGTTGACGGCTTGGACGATCCCCCGGTGGGTGTGAAACCGGGTATGGAGATCCTTGACCTCGAGCAGCGGTTGAGTCACATCGTTAGCCACGGGCACCTCGCGAGAGCACTTTCTCCAACCGGTCGGCAATCTGATTGAACAGCAGGACACATATAAAGACGGCGATGCCCGGGAAAATAGCGATCCACCACTGGCCCGTGGTGATTCCCTGGGAGCCGTCCTTGATCATCGCACCCCAGCTGGCCTGCGGGGGCCGGATACCGATGCCGAGGTAGGCGAGCGCGGCGATGACGACGATCGACTGAGCCGCGGTGAGCGACGCCTGGACGAGAATCGTGCCCGTCGTGTTCGGCAACAGATGCCTGAACATCACCCGGGCGCGCGTGGCACCGATCGCAACGGCCGCCTCGACGAAGCGGCTCTCGCGCAGCGACAGCGCCTCCGAGCGGACGAGACGGATGAAGCGCGGCGTGTTGATCAGCGCGATTGCGACGACGACCATGTAGAGGTGGTTGCCGGCCAGCGCGACGAGGACGATCGCGAGGACGAGCAGCGGGAACGCCTGGAACATGTCGAGACCACGCATAAACCGCTCGGCCCAGCGGCTCTTCTGGCTCGCCAGCAGCCCGAGCGGCACGCCAAGGATCAGCGAGACGGCCATGCCGCTGAGCGCGAGCGGCAGGTCGAGACGGGCGCCTGCGAGGACGCGCCGGAACACGTCGCGCCCGAGGTTGTCGGTGCCGAACCAGTACTTGCCGGGGCCGACGAGCGACTCACGGTGCGCGTTCGCGTCGTCGATCGGGCTGTACGGCACGGCGTACGCGATCACGATGAACGAGATGACGAGCAGCACGCCGGCCGCGGCGATGGGGTCGATGCGCCGGAGTGCGCCGACGAGCCCGCGGCTAGCCAATGGAGACCCGCGGGTCGAGGAAGATCACGAGCAGGTCGAGGACGAGGAAGATGATTAGCGTGAACAGCCCCGCGACCATGATGAAGCCCTGCACCTCGGGGATGTCGAGGTGGAGGATGCGCTCGATCGCGAACTGGCCGTAGCCGCCCCAGGCGAACACCGTCTCGACGATCGCGGCACCGCCGATCAACGCTGCGAAGAGGATCGAGCCGTACGTGATGATCGGCGTGCGCGCCTGGCGAAAGGCGTAGCCCAGCACCTGGCGGTCGGGCAGCCCGAGCGAGCGCGCGAACTCGACCTGGTAGGAGTCGAATGCCGTGCCGATGACCGACCGCGCGGTCTTCGCGAAGTAGGCGGAGTAGAAGATGCCGAGCGTCAGCGCCGGCAGCACGGCGTGGCTGAACGCCGATCGGGCGAGCCGCCACTGGCCGTTGACGATCGAGTCGAACAGCACCGCATGCGTGATCGGGTGCTCGGGGAACTCGAGCAGGCCGTTCTGCCCGGTCGGCGCGGGCAGCCAGCCGGCCTTGTAGAAGATGAGGAAGATCAGCAGCAGCCCGAGGAAGAAGTCGGGGATGGCCTGCGTGATCGTGACGAAGGCGCGGACGACGAAATCGGGGAAGCGGTTCTTGAAGTGTGCGCCAATTGTGCCGGCGCCGACTCCGACAACCGTCGCGATGATCAGCGAGAGGACGATCAGCTCGATCGTGCTGGGCAGGAACAGCCACACGTCCTGCCACACCGGCCTGTCGGAGTAGTACGAGCGGCCGAGGCTGCCGTGCGTGAGCAGGTTGGACATGAAGTCCGCGTAGCGGTGCCAGATGTCCTGGTCGAGGCCGAGCTGGTGCTTGACGGCGGCGACGTCAGCGTCGCTGGCGAGCCCGCCCGCCTTCTCGCGCGCCGCGTCGCTGGGGACGAGGTTGACGATGAAGAACGAGAGCGTGATGACGATGAGCACGGCGGCCGGCACAAAAGCCAGGCGCTTGGCAGCGAAGAGGGAGAAATGTCTCACAAAGTCTGGGCTGATGCTTGACTGAAGCGGGGTCGGGAGAGCTGCAACCTCGAAGCGCAGCGCAACACTACGCATGTCGGCGGGATCGTACTCGGCGCGACGACCGACAACAGGGGCCTGGGCCGTCCGATCGCTGCCCCTGGCGACGCGTGAGGTCGACTTCCTCTGCATCGGTGCCGGTCTCGGTGGGCTGGCCGGGGCAGTGCGGGCGAGGGCGCTGGGCCCGGACGTGCTGCGGGCTGATCGCCGAGCGCCAGGCCGAGGATCGGCGCACCTATGGGCCTGACCTGGCTGCAGCATTCGTGCGCGCCGCCCGCGTCGAGCGCGGAGTCCCGTGCGAGCGCGGCGCCGAGACGCGGCGCCTGACGCTGGACGGCGACCGCGTGACCGCCGCGACGCATGCGGCGGTCAGCGCGAG
>JANXXF010000202.1 GCA_025350775.1 Actinomycetes bacterium | reverse complement strand
GCAGACGACCCGCTACCTGAGCGGCGGAAACCAGCAGAAGGTCGTGCTCGCCAAGTGGTTGCGCACCTCCCCCAAGGTCTTCCTCCTGCACGAGCCGACGCGCGGCGTCGACGTCGGCGCGAAGGCAGAGATGTACCGCCTCGTCAACCGGATGAAGCGTGAGGGCGCGGCGGTTCTGCTCGTCTCGTCAGAGCTGACGGAGGTGCTCGGCATCGCCGACCGTTTGCTGGTGATGCGCGGCGGGCGCGTCGTCGGCGAGTTCGACCCGACCGCGCCGGCAACGACGCAGGCTGCGGTGCTGCACGCATCGAGCGGAGCCGGGGACGACCGTGCCGCCTAACGCGATCTCCGCGTCGCTCGTGGCGCGCGCGCTACGTCCCGCCACAAAGCTGCCGATCGACGGTACGTCGCTCGTGCTGCTGCTCGCGGTCCCGGGCTGCCTACTCGCGTTCCGCCCGTTCGCCCCGCAGATCCTGAGCACGCAGAACCTGCTCGACCTGCTCCAGCAGATGTCGTACCTCGCGATCGCCGCCGTCGGCACGACGTTCGTCATGGTCGCCGCTCGCATCGACCTGTCGATCGGCTCGGCGGTCACGGTGGCGACCACGACGTCGGCGCTGCTGGTGGTGAAGCACGGAGTGCCCGGACCGGTCGGCATCCTCCTGCCGATCCTGATCGGGTCGGCCGTCGGCCTCGCCAACGGGCTGCTCGTGACAAAGGCTCGGGTCAACTCCGTGATTGCGACGCTGGGCACGATGATCGTGCTGGCCGGCGCGGCGGCGCTCGTCGTCGGCGGCGAGACGATCGCCGGGCTGCCGGCCTCGATGGTCTACCTCGGGACGGCCACGTTCGGGACGATCCCGGTCGCCGCCTTCGTCCTGCTGGCAGTGTGGCTCGGCGCCGAGTACGTGCTGCGCATGACCCGCTTCGGACGCTACTGCTACCACATCGGCAGCAACGAGCGGGCCGCGACGCTGAACGGCGTGCCGGTGAGCCGCTATGTCATCGGCTACTTCATCGTCGGCGGCGCGCTGGCCGGCCTGGCCGGGCTGATTCTGATCGGCCGGCTGTTCTCGGCGAACGTCGACACCGGCGCCGATATGGAGCTACAAGCGATCGCCGTCACCGTGATCGGCGGCACGAGCCTCTTCGGCGGGCGTGGCTCGGCAACCGGCACCGTCCTCGCCGCCGCCCTCGTGACGGTCATCTCCAACGGGCTCACCCAGACCGACATCAGCGTGTACTGGGGGATCGCGGTGACGGGCGGGCTGATCATCGTCGCGGTCGGTCTCGACTCCCTGCGCCGGCGCGACGTCGACATCGTCAACGTGCCTCCGACGCTGCGCCCGCGCGAGCGGCGGGCGCCCACGCTCCTCTCGCGCCTGGCACTCGGCGACCACCTGATCTGGTTCGTCGTCGGGTCGGCGGTGATCGCGATGGCCGTGCTGAGCCCGTCGTTCCTGACCGTCGACAACATCCTCGACAACGTCCTGCGCCAGTCCGCAGTGATCGGGATCGTCGCCCTCGGCATGACGTTTGTGATCGCGACGCGGGGCCTCGACCTGTCGGTCGGCTCAAACATCGCGCTCTCGAGCTCGGTGATGGCGATCCTGATCCGCCAGAACGGAGTGCCACTGTGGCCGGCGATCCTGACCGGCCTGCTGATCGGCTGCGCGATCGGGCTCGTCAACGGCGCAATCGTGACTGCGCTGCGCGTGCCGCCGTTCATCGCCACGCTCGGCATGCTCTCGGTGGTGCGCGGCCTCGCGCTCGTGCAGGCGGGCACGTCCCCGATCGACGTCCTCCCGTCCGGCCTCCTCTACCTCGGGCGGGGCAGCCCGCTGGGCATTCCGATGCCGGTGATCCTGCTCGTCTCCACCTGGATCGTCTGCGAGTACCTGATGCGGTGGACCCGCTTCGGGCGCTACGGGCTCGCTATCGGCGGCAACGAGGAGGCCGTGCGGCTGTCCGGAATCCCAGTCGACCGGTACAAGCTCGCCACGTACGTTTTCTGCGGCCTGCTCGCCGCCATCGCCGGCGTCATCCTGGCCGGTCGGCTCGGCGCCGCGCAGGCCACCTCCGGGGGCGGCTTCGAGCTGTCGGCGATCGCCGCGGTCGTGGTCGGTGGGACGAGCCTGCTCGGAGGGCGGGCCCGCCTTACCGGCACGCTCGGCGGCGCGATCCTCGTCGGCGTGCTCAACAACGGCATGCAACTCAGCAGCATCGACACGAACTGGATCGACATCACCATCGGCCTCGTCATGGTCCTCGCCGTTGGCCTCGACGCGCGTCGCCGCGACGGCAACGTGCGCCTCGGCGACCTGCTCGAGCGCTTCCGCTCACCCCGTCCAATCGTGCTGCCCGACGTGCAGGCGCGTGCGAGCGAGGAGGTGAGGCGCGAGTAGGACCAGGTCTTCCCGTAGGAGTGAATGCCGCGTCCGATCCATCGTCCAGGAGGTTCCCGTGAAAGCGCACCGCCGTCTCACCCTGCTGCTGGTCGCAGTCGTCGCCCTCGTCCTCGTGGCTGCAACGTCTGCTCTCGCGGCACCGTCCGCGTCATCGAAGTCCCAGAAGAAGATCGTCGTCGGCTACACGCCGCCGACGCTGACAATCGCCGACTTCTACATCAACATGGCCCGCGGGTTCATGGCAGAGGCCAAGAAGATCGGCCTCGACGCCACGGTGCTCGTCAAGTCGCCGTCCACGCACGCAGCGGCGGCCGAGCAGCTCAACATCGTCCAGTCGTACATCAACCGCAAGGTCGACTACCTCTGGGTGTCGCCTGTCGCCTATGAGGCCGGCACGCCGATGCTGGCGGCAGCTGCCCGCGCCAAGATCCCGGTGATCACCGGCCCGTTCCTCAACCAGTACAAGGGTGCCAAGATCCTGACGTACGCCGGCTTCAGCGAGTTCGACAACGGCGCCCTGGAGGCCAACTGGGCCATCGAGCAGTACGGCGAGACCCTGAAGGTTGCCATCCTCCAGGGTGCGGCCGGGCAGTTCAACAGCGAGCGCGTCAACGGCATCATGTCCGTGCTCAAAAAGCACCCGGGCGTACAGGTCGTGGCCAAGCCGGTGTGCGACTGGGATCGCCAGAAGGCGCTCGACGCCGTGTCGAACATCATGACCGCCCACCCCGACCTGAACGTCGTGTTCAGCGTCGCCGGTGACATGGGCATGGGCGCAGTTGAGTCGCTGAAGACCTCGGGCAAGCTCAACAAGCCGACGCACGTGGTCAGCTTCGACGCCTCCGGGCAGGAGGTCAACTCCATCCTGCGCGGCGAGATGAGCGCGAGCATGTTCAACAACCCGCTCGGCATCGGGGCGCTCGTCGCCGACTCGATCAAGGCCGACCTGGACGGAAAGAGCGTCGCTGCGATCCAGAAGGTCGCATTGATCGCGGTTACCAACGCGAATGCCAAGACAGTCGTGCCCGCGTGGTACCGCGGCATCGGCAAGCCGGAGTTCCTCGGCGTGCTGGCCGACGCGGGGCGGGCGCACGGCGTCCACTTCCCGCTCGTGTATGTGGAGGCGTGCGCGACCGACACGCCGGAGTTCGCCCGCGAGAACCTGCCGGGGAACGTCGATCGGCTGATGCACATCCGCAAGGGCGCGGGGAAGATCAACCTGATCTACGGCGACGTGCGGCGGGAACAGCGGCCCGGCGAGCGGTTCTCGGAGTCGATGCTGCGGCACCGCACGGCGAAGTTCCTGCTGATCGACCGCGTCCCCGTCGAGCCGGCGACGGCGACGGTTCCGCCCGCGCCCCGCCGCTTCCCGTGGTGGTA
>JANXXF010000144.1 GCA_025350775.1 Actinomycetes bacterium | reverse complement strand
GGAACTGGCGCACCCCGGCCGGGGACGCGACGACGTACTGCTCCCGCACACCTGCGGCGCGCGCGCTCCCGATTACCCGGCCCACGTGGAGCACCACCGACCCGGCCGGGACGGCGGCCGTGACATCGGCGTCGGTGTTGTCGTCGCCGGCACTCAGCACGAAATGGTCGCGCCGCTTGCCGTCGGGGAAGAGCGTACGGACGTAGGTGCCCTTGTCGACGCCGCGCGCCCGAACCTCGATCACGCGGTGGCCGCGCAGGACCTCGGCCGGGACGCCGCTGAGCAGTTGCTCGACGTGGACGAGCAGCTCGCGCCCGCGCCACTCCCCGTACTCCGGCTCCGCCTGGCGGTAGTGCCACGCGACGCTGCCGGACTTGCGCTCGACGTGGGTGCCGGGAATCTCCGCGCTGACCCGCCTGAAGAGCCGCTCGATCCGCGGTATCCACGAGAGATCGACCACGTGTGGCGTCGTCCACGAGCCGTGCGCGGGGCGCACCCGGTAGCCGTGCTCGGCGCAGAGCGCCACCGGCAGCTGCCCCAACCACGCTTCCAGCTCGGTTGAGGTACGACCGCTGACGATGTGAACGTCCGTCGCGGGCAGTGCCGCAAGCTCGGCCAGCAGCGCGAGCAGCTCCGGGGTGGGGCGGGCGAGGCTCGGGTGCTCGACGATCTCGCGCAGCGTGCCGTCGTAGTCGAGGAGAAACGTCCGCCGGCCGGCGCGGGCGGCCCGCTCGACGACGCGCTCCCGCGTGCCGCGGTCGAGCGGCAGCGCGAAACCAGCGCGCGCGTTGCGGCGCGTCGCGCGGGCGAGGTGGCCGAGGAAGCCGTCGGCCCAGCGGGGCGCGTCGAGTCTCCGCACGGGCCCGCTCATCAGGGCGAGCCGCCTCCGCCGCTCCGCCGTGCTCATGTCCAGCGCCTCGGCCAGCCGCGCGGCGAGGCCCGCGCTGTCCCGCGGGTCGACCAGCAGCGCGCCCGGCAGGACCTGCGCTGCGCCGGCGAACTCGCTCAGCAGCAGCACGCCGCGCGCCCGCCCGGGGAGCTTCGGGGCGGCGGCCTGGCAGAGGACGAACTCCTGCGCCACGAGGTTCATGCCGTCGCGCAGTGGCGTCACCGCCATCACGTCGGCGCGGCGGTACAGGGCGACGAGCTCGGCCGGGCTGACCGACCGGTGCATGGACTCGACGGGCAGGCGGCCCGGCTGCCCGAAGCGCCCGTTGATGCGGGCGATCTCCTGCTCGATCTCGTCGCGCTGGAGGCGGTAGGCGGCGCTCTCGAGCCGCGACGGGACGAGCACCTGGAGCATCGTCGTCGTCGTGGCACGGGTCGGATCGTCCTCGAGGTAACGCTCGAACGCCCGCAGCTTCTGAGGAATGCCCTTCGTGTAGTCCAGCCGCTCGACCCCCAGCACGAGCCGCCGGCCGCTGTAGCGCTCGGCCAGCTGGGTCACCATCGCGGCGGTCTCCGGCTGCGCAAGCACCTGGCGAAAGCGCGCGACGTCGATACCGATCGGGTCAGCGCCGATCTCGACGCTGCGGCCGCCGTGCTCGATCACGTCGGGCTTCGACTCGATCCCCAGCACGCGCAGGCACGCCCGGCGGAAGTGGTGGGCGTAGTCGCCGGTGTGGAAGCCGAGGTAGTCGGCGCCGAGCAGGCCGAGGAGCACCTCCTCGCGCGGGGGCAGCAGCCGGAAGACCTCGGCTGTCGGGAACGGAACGTGCAGGAAAAACCCGATCGACAGGTCAGGCCGGCGGCGGCGCAGCGCGGCCGGCACGAGCATCAGATGGAAGTCGTGCACCCAGACGCGGGCGCCCCGGGGACTACGGGTGGCGATCTCCTCGGCGAAGCGCTCGTTGACGTCCACGTACCGTTTCCAGGCGCTGTCGGTGAAGAGCATGCGGTCGACGAAGTAGTGGAACAGGGGCCAGATCGTCTCGTTGCAGATTCGCCCGTAGAAGTCGGCCTCGTCGGCCTGATCGAGAAAGACCGGGTAGAGCCGGTCGGCGGCGAGCCGCTCGCGCAGCCCTTCCTCCTCGTCGGCCGGGATGACAGCGCCTGGCCAGCCGATCCACGAGAACTCCTCGCCGATCCCACGCAGCGCGCTGACCAGCCCGCCCGAGCTGGGCAGGAGCTCGAGCCGACCGGCGTCGTCCGTTGTGACCTGCACCGGCAGGCGGTTGCTCACGACGATCAACTCGCCGTTATTTCGTGCTCTGGCGATCTGCCGACCCACTTTCGCTTCGGAGAGCTTCGCTCGTTCCCTAGCATGGCATGAGTGCTCGGTCTCATCGGCAACTGTTCGTACAACGCGCTGCTGGAGGCTGGATCGGTCGAGTGGCTGTGCTGGCCCGCGCCCGACTCGAGCTTCGTCTTCGGGCCACCGCTCGACCGCGACCGTGGCGGCACGTTCACCGTGACCTTGGTCGGCGCGAACGAGGTGCAGCAGGAGTACCTGGAGAACACCAATGTGCTGCGCACCACGTTCTTAGGACCGGACGGCGCCTTCGAG
>JANXXF010000095.1 GCA_025350775.1 Actinomycetes bacterium | reverse complement strand
CCCAGGTAAAGGTCGGCGCCGAGCTTGCAGAAGGCCGACTGGTAGAAGACGTGGTCGGCCGCGTGCAGCAGCCGCCCCATCGGCGCGTTGACGCGCTCGCTGCCGGGGCCGTGCCAGGCGGGGTAGGCAACGCCGTTCTGGTTCCAGGCCAGGCGCGCCCCACGCCTCCGCGCGAGCCGCGCCAACGCCTCCGCGTCGCGAGGCACGCTGCTCGACCCCAGGTACAGCACGCTGAACGAGCGCGGCTCGTGCGGGAAGGCCTCGGCGAGGCGCTGGAACTTGACGAAGCCGCCGGCCGCCGCTGCCCCCGGCGCCGGCATCCCGGCAACCCCGTAGGACACGCGCACCTCGCCCGCGGCGGCCCGCGGTGACCGCGCGATCGCCCGGTGACGCAGCGCCTCGCCCACGGCGTCAGGAAGCCGCGCTGCCCGCCGCCGCACGCCGCCGGCCACGCGCCGCGCCCCCGCCGCCCCGCTCACGCGCGCCCCTCCGCAGCCGCCCGCAGGACCGCCTCGTACTGCTCGACCATCACGGCCGACCGGTACGGGTTCTCCAGCACGCGCGCCACCAGCTCGTCGTAGCGCTCCCGCACCTCGTCGAGCGCCGCGAAGAAGTCGCCCCGGTATTCGACGCCGTACTCCCCGGCGACCTCGCCGTTGGCGCCGGAGTCGAGATAGATCGCCGGCAGCCCGCAGTTGAGCCCCTCGATCAGCGCGTTCGAGCAGGTCTCCCAGCGGGCAAGCTGGAGCAGAGCATGGTTGGCTCGCAGCACGTCGGCCAGCGGTCGAGCCGGCCGCGCCGCGTGCAGGCGAATGTTGCGCAGCTCGAGCCCGTTCGGCACCCGCCCGACCAGGCTCAGCTCGACATCGTCGCGGCCATCCAGCGCGCGGTCGATCGCCGCGTAGTCTTCAAAGCCCTTGTTGGGGTCGGTCGACCAGGCCGAGATGACGACCCGCAGCGGCGAACGGCCATCCCAGAAGGGGCGCAGCTCGCGACGGCGACGGCCGCGCCACGGCAGCCCCGCCCGCACCCACGGCGTGAAGATCTCCTCGTCCACCCCGTTGTGCACCACCGTGAACGGCCCGGCGAAGCCGCTCCCGAGGAAGACGTCGCGGCTGTACGCGCTCTGGAACACGGTGTGTGCGAGATGCGGGGTGAACTCGACCTGGATGCGGTCGCCGACGACGACGCCGTCAACGCGCGCCCGCAGGTCGGCGCTGCCGCTCACTCGGTAGCCGACCTTGCGGTGGACGACCGGCGCCCGCTCGGCGATGCGTTGCACGAAAGCGAGGTCGATATCGTCGGTGAGGGCGTTGACGAGGGCGACGTCGTAGCGGTCGTCCTCGCGCGTGGTGACGCGGTGGCCGCGCCGCTCGAGGGCGCGCCGGATCGTCCGCTGGAAGGCGTTGGCGCCGCCGTACGGGCCTCGTACCTCGCGGAAGTTCATGTAGACCCGCATCCCGCTCAGCGCCCCTGGAGGCGGCGCAGGGCCCGCGCCACGGCGCTGGGCGGGGGCGCGCCGGCAGGGCCGGGAAAGCGGTCGGCGAGCGCCTGCTGGTCGGCAAGCGCAGCGGCGCCGGGGAGCTCGACCGGCGGAGGCAGCCGCGGAGCCGCCACCGCCGCCAGGAAGTCGTCGAGCTGCCGCTCGTAGGCCGCGTCCATGCGCTCGCGCAGCCCGGCCGCCAGCCGCTCGCGCAGCGCCGCCGACCCAGCGAGCGCCTCCAGCGCCTCCAGCCATCCGTGCGCCGACGAGGCCAGCAGCCCCGTCACGCCGTCCTGCACGAACTGCGCCGCCGACGGCGTGAAGTCGGCCACCACCGGCACCCCGACCCGCGCGAACGGGTAGAGCCGCCCCGGGTTGGTGGACGCCTTGTAGCGGACGAGATGGTCGAACGGCTCGTACATGAACTCCGGCTCCGGGTACGCCGTCAGCTCGAGAGCGCCCAGCAGGTTCGCCACCGGCAGCTCCCCCGGCACGAGGCCGATGTCGGCGTCGGCGAGGCTGTCGGCAAACGCCGGCGTCCACTGCACGTGACGCACCGTGACAAGCCGCTCGTCGGGCAGGCCGAGCCGCGTCCGCCCGAGCGTCTCGATGTTGTAGACGGCGCGCAGCTCGACCGGCCGCCGGCGCCCGAGCTCCTCGAGGGCGGGCCGCACGGTGTGCACCATCGCCTCCAGGTGGACGCGGTTGCCGTGGTAGGCGACGACGACCCGGCCGCCCTCCCGGTCGACGTGCTGCCGCTCGCGGGCGGCCACTGCTGGGTACATCGTGTAGACGAGCAGGTTGCGGTTGGTGCGCAGGAAGACGTCGCGCTGCTCGACCGAGGAGACGAGCAGCAGGTCGGCGGCGCGCGCCGTCGCGATCGCCCCGGGCGTGCGCTGCTTGGGGTCGGCCAGGACGATGCGGATGTCGGGATTCTGAGCCCGCGCCGCCTCGACGTCGTGGTCGTAGGCCAGGAAGACGGCCACCTCGTAGCGGTCGTAACGCCCCCAGTCGTTGACGGTGGCCTCGACGCCACGCTCGGCGAGCCGCCGCCCCAGGTCGTGGATGCAGGCCGCCGCGACCGCGTCGTCCGAGCGCGTGTTCAGCACGACTCTCATCGCAGCAGCGGCTCCAGCGCCGCGTGGAAGCGGTCGAGCAGGCGCGGGAAGGTGAGCTGCTCGTGGGCCAAGCGGTACGCATTGTCGACGATCATCCGGCGGAAGGCGTCGTCGCGCAGCTTCGCCACCGCCTCGTCGACGTTCGAGAGGTCGGGGCGCAGCGGGATGTAGTGGACGTCGGGCTGAAGGTAGCCGCCGTACTCCCCCTCGATCAGCAGCTGCGCGGTCTTCGCCCCCGCCGCCTCGATGATGCGGCTGGAGATGCAGCGGCCCGACACCGGGTCGGGGTAGTCGCGGAAGAAACGAGCGTGGACGTCCTCGAACGAAGCGTCGGGCTGTTCCTCCAGGAAGTCGTTGACCGCGTAGCGCGTTCGATCGTCGAGCTCGAAGTAGTCGCCGCCCGCCTCCGAGCCGAGCTGCCCTTTGCAGTGGTCGAGGAACGCCGCCCACCCGCACTCGCCCAAACGGTCGGCGGGGTCGAGCGAGATGTCGACCGACAGGCCGAGCCGCCCTGCTGCCGCGGAGAAGGCATCGGCGAGCAGCGGCCGCTCCCGGTGACCGAGGTACCAGGGGCTCTCGAAGGCTCGGTAGCCGATGTCGACCGGACGATCTGCCTCCGGCGTCACCGGCCGGAAGAGCTCCGGGTCGAGGCCCGTGTTGGGCAGGCCGACGACGCTGCAGCCGAGCCGCTCCCGGTAGAGCCGCAACGCGCCTTCCCCCTCGAGCTGCGACACGAGCAGATGCGTGCCAAGGGACTCGGCAAAGCGCAGCTTGTCCGGCATCAGCTTGTACTCGTTGCCGATGAAGTAGGTGCGGACGGCGCTCGAGCGGCGGATTCGCTCGGCAAGCGCCGGCGTCACAAGGCGCTCGTTGGAAAACGTCGAGTGCAGCAGAACGATCACGTCGTAGCCCCGGAAGTGCCGCCCGAAGCGCCAGCCGAGCGATGTGCCCGACCGTGCAAGCTCGAGCAGGTCGACGTCGAAGGCCGGGTCGGATGCGAGCGCACGAGCCCAACCGTGCTGGTATGAGAGCGTCGGGTTGGTGGCGGACTCGGCCGTGAAGACGAGCATGCGCAGCCGCCTCACTCCCGGGCTCCGCTCAGACGTTGACTCGCCGCCCGATCTCCTGGCAGACCCGGGCGACGCCCTCTTCCAGCGAGACCCGGGGCACGACGCCGAGCAGATCGCGCTGGCGGTCGAGCGACGGCACCTTCCGCAACGTCATGCGGCCGGGCAGGTCGACGACGTTCACGAGGTCCGGCGAGGCGCCGAGCTGCGCGCGCACCATCTCTGCGAGCTCCTCGATCGGCCGGACGTCGGGATGGCCGATGTTGATCACCGCGTACTCGCCGAGCGCGGCGGACGCCTCGATCGCGCGCACCGCGTCGGAGATGTGGAGCCAGCCGCGCGCGGAGCCACGGTGCACCTCGATCGGCAGGCCGAGCGCGAGGTTGGAGGCGAAGCGGATCATCGCCGAGCGGTGGTCGCCGAGGTCTTCGAACTCGTCGTAGATCATGAACGGGCGCAGCGTCACGGCGCGCAGGCCGTAGGTGCGCACCTCGTACTCGACGAGCGCCTCGCCGAGGAGCTTTGACAGCCCGTAGCGGTTGTTCGGTCCCGGGTCGGCAAGCGCCTCGTCCATCAGCTCGACGTGCGGACCGTAGACCTCCGAGGTCGAGAAGTAGACCGTCATCGCGTTCACGCGCTTGCAGAGCTGCAGGACGTTGTTGATGCCCTCGAGGTTGGTGGCGATGGCGAGGCCGCTCGCCTGCTCACAGGTGACGCGGCTGACCATCGCGGACAGGAGGTAGACGACGTCCGGGCCCCAGTCGAAAGCCGGCAGCAGGTCGATCGGGTGGTTGATGTCGGCCATCACGTAGCCCTCGCGCATGCCCGGCCGGATGTCGACCTCGAGCACCTCGCACCCACTCTCGCGCAGGCGGCGCACCAACGGTGCACCGACGTTGCCCTCCGAGCCTATGACGAGTGCCTTCTTCATTCCGGGCTCGCTTCCTCGATCGTGCGGAGTCGTCGCGCGGGGACGCCTGCGACGACGGTCATCGGCTCGACGTCGCGAGTGACGATCGCGCCGGCCGCAACGATAGCGCCCCGGCCGACGGTAACCCCCGGCAGGATGATCGCGCCCGCACCGATCCAGACGTCGTCCTCGATCACGATCGGCGCATCGACGGTCTGCGTGTGACGGGGGATGCCGAGCGGGTGGCCGCGGGTGGTGAGGATCGCCCCGGCGGCAATCTGGACGCGGTCGCCGATGGTCATGCCGCCGTTGGCGCGCAGGACGCAGAACTCGCCGATACCCGTATCCTCGCCCAGCCGAAGGCACTCGGGTGCGTAGACAATCAGCGGCATGCGCAGGCGCGTGCCCGGACCGACGCTGGCGCAGGCGGCCACAATGGCGTTGAGTTGCTGCTCGTAGACGACGTTGAGCGAGATCAGCCGCGAGAGCCGTGCGCCGAAGGCTGTGAGCAGGCGCTTGTACACGCGGTTCGATACCCCCTGGCTCTCCCGCCGCACCTGCTGGTAGGCGTGGCACGCGGTTGACGGTTCTGTTTCGTGGCAGAAGCAAGTATTGCAGTGCGTCCGCCGTCCGACCGGCCTCCTACCTGGCAGCCGGCCGTGCGAATGTCGAGGCCGACCGCTGGTACGTCTCGACCCGGTCGGCGAGTCGGCGTCCTGCGAGCTCGTGGCCCGACTGGCTGAAGTGCACCGTCCCAGACTGCCAGAGCTCGTCTGCTTCGTCTTCTTCTTCGATTAACGACACCGACTCCAGCTCGTGAGTGACGGAGTTGAAGAGCTCGATGTCGGCGTTGACAAACGGGAAGTGGGTCGTCTCGTAGAGCTGAGTGAAACGTGGAATGTCCACGAACACGACAGCTATCCCGACTTCCTCGAGTCGAGACTTCAGCTCCAGCGCGCACGCTCGATACTCCGCCGGAGACATCAC
>JANXXF010000066.1 GCA_025350775.1 Actinomycetes bacterium | reverse complement strand
CTCAGCCGTCGTGAAGACCTGGCTGCGGCGGGCGGGGATGGTCGTGTTGCGCTCGATGAGCTTGGTCATGACGCCACCCTTGGTCTCGATGCCGAGCGACAGCGGAGTGACGTCGAGCAGCAGCACGTCCTTGACCTCGCCCATCAGCACGCCGGCCTGGATGGCGGCGCCGATGGCGACGACCTCGTCCGGGTTGACGCCCTTGTGCGGGTCCTTGCCGATCAGCAGCTTGACCTTCTCGACGACCGCCGGCATGCGGGTCATGCCGCCGACGAGGACGACGTGGTCGATCCCCGACGCATCGATGCCGGCGTCCTTGATGGCCTGCTTGGTCGGGCCGACCGTGCGCTCGAGCAGCGCGTGGCAGAGCTCCTCGAGCTTCGCCCGCGTGAGCTGCAGGTCGAGGTGCTTGGGACCGTCCTGGGTCGCCGTGATGAACGGCAGGTTGATCTGTGTCGTCATCGTCGACGACAGCTCGATCTTCGCCTTCTCACCGGCCTCGTAGAGGCGCTGCAGCGCCATCTTGTCGGCCGCGAGGTCGATCCCTTGATCCTTTTTGAACTCGGCGACCATCCAGTCGACGATCGCCTTGTCGAAGTTGTCGCCGCCGAGGTGGTTGTCGCCGGCGGTCGACTTGACCTCGAACACGCCGTCGCCCAGCTCGAGCACCGACACGTCGAAGGTGCCGCCGCCGAGGTCGAAGACGAGGATCGTCTGGTCGGACTCCTTGTCGAGGCCGTACGCGAGCGACGCCGCGGTCGGCTCGTTGATGATGCGCAGCACGTTGAGGCCGGCGATGCGGCCGGCGTCCTTGGTGGCCTCGCGCTGGGCGTTGTTGAAGTAGGCCGGGACGGTGATCACCGCGTCGGTGACCGGCTCGCCGAGGTAGGCCTCTGCGTCCTGCTTGAGCTTCTGCAGGATCATTGCGCTGATCTCGGGTGGCGCATACTCCTTGCCTTCCACCACGACGCGAACCTCGTCGCCGTCGCCCTTGACCACGTCGTACGGGATCATGGTCATCTCGTCGGAGACCTCTTCCCACTTGCGCCCTACGAAGCGCTTGATCGAGGAGATCGTGTTCTGCGGGTTCGTGACCTGCTGCCGGCGTGCGGGTGCGCCGACGAGGCGCTGACCGTCTTTCGCGAAGGCGACAACCGAGGGGGTGGTGCGACCGCCCTCGGCGTTGGCGATGACGATGGGCTCGCCCGCCTCGATGACCGCCATGCACGAGTTGGTCGTGCCGAGATCGATACCGATGACCTTTGCCATGGGGCATTCCTCCAATGAGAAGAACGGGGTACTGAGGAAATCTTAGTGTGGTTATAGCAGATAGTCGGCAGGGCGACCGCTGAGTTAACCCCACACTCCTCCCTCTACCCGCAATCAGGCCCGGCTAATCGCGCTGCGCCGCCGGCCTGCGCCCGGCCGCCTGGAGCAGCACCGCAGTCGCCCGGCACGAGGGGCCGCTACCTGGAATGAGTTACCGTGCGCTACCGTGACCGACTCCCGCATCACCGCGTATGCCCGCCTCCTCGTCGAGCACTCGCTCGACGTCCAGCCCGGCTGGCAGGTCCTGATCCGAACGACGCCGCTGGCGCGGCCGCTCCACGACGAGGTCGTCCGGCAGATCGCCTCGCGCGGCGCCTACGCGCTATCGCGCGTCAGTTGGACGGAGTGGCCCGTCGATCTCAACTGGGCCCGCCACGCACCGGACGCACTGGTCGGCACGCTCCCGCCCGCCGACCTCGTGTTGATCGAGCAGATGGATGCGCGCATCTCGATCCTCGCGCCCGAGAACATGCGCCAGGAGGCCGACCTCACGGTCGAGCAGCTGGCGTTGATTCGGCAAGCCCGCCGCCCGTTCTTCCGCCGCTCAATGAACGACGAGATCCCATGGGTCGGCTGCCAGTACCCGACGCCCGCCCTGGCGCAGGAGGCCGGGCTGACGACGGACGCGTTCGCCGACCTCCTCTTCGCCGCCGTGCTGCGGGACTGGAAGGCCGAGGGAGCGCGGATGCGTGGCTACTGCGATCGCTTCGACGCGGCGCGCGAGGTGCGCATCGTCGGCGCCGGCACCGATCTGCGGCTGTCGCTGGAGGGCCGCCGCGGTGCGGTCAGCCAGGGCTTCCACAACCTTCCAGACGGAGAGTTCTTCTTCTCTCCCGTCGAGGACTCGGCGGAGGGCGTAATCGAGTTCGGGGAGTTCCCGGCCGAGCACGACGGCCACCCGATCGAGGGCATCCGCCTGGTCTTTCGCGCCGGGGAGGTCGTTGAGGCCTCCGCGCGGGTGGGCGAGCAGGCGCTCCACGCCGCCCTGGCCACCGACGCGGGCGCGAAGCGGCTGGGCGAGCTCGGTATCGGCTGCAACGAGGGCATCACGACGTACATGCGCAACACGCTCTTCGACGAGAAGATCGCCGGCACGATCCACCTCGCCCTGGGCCAGAGCTACACGCGGGTGGGCGGCACCAACGACAGCGCGATCCACTGGGACATCGTCAAAGATCTGCGCCCCGGCGGGCGGATCGAGCTGGACGGCGAGGTCGTCCAGCGGGACGGCCGCTGGGTCAGCTGACCGGCGCCGCCACCACGCGCCGCCACCACGCGACTGCCGCCGGCTCCACGACGACGATCGCCACGCCGATCAGCGCGCCGCCGAGCCACCCGCTGACACCCAGGCTGTCGTTCATCAGCAGGATCCCGAATAGGGCCGCGAACGGCACCTCGAGCGTGAACAGGATCGCAGCGCGCGCGGCCGGGATCCGCCGCTGCACCCAGATCTGGAGGAACAGCGCGAGCGCGGTCGCCGGCAGTGCCGTGACGAGCAGCCCGTACCAGACGGTGCCGCCGTGCGGCATCGTGAGGTCGCCCCGGGCACCGGCCAGCGCGAGCAGCCCGGCCGCGCAGGTTGCCACCTGCACGAACGTCAGCGCGAGCGCGTCGTAGCGGGCCGCGTAGCGCCCGATCAGGAGGATCTGCAGCGCCTGCGTGCCAGAGCTGGCCAGGACGAGCAGGTCGCCGCTGAGGTCGGCCCCGGGGGCGCCGGCCAGCAGCGCGAGCCCGCCGGCGGCAACGGCGGCGCCCACCCAGCCGAGCACGCCGATCCGCTGACGGAAGAGCAGCAGCCCGAACACCGGCGTCAGGACAACGTACAGCCCGGTGATGAAGCCGGTGCTGGAGACGGTGGTGTGCGCGAGGCCGGCAGTCTGCAGCCCGAGCGACGCGGCCAGGAGCACACCAATGAGCACACCCACCAGCCAGCCCCTGCGGCCGAGGCGCGGCAGCCGTGCCGCCGAGATCACACCCAGCACGCCCGTCGCGATCAGGAAGCGCACGCCCAGGAACGCGAGCACCGGGTACAGCTCCACCGCCTCCTTCACCGGCACGAACGTGTAGCCCCAGATCGCCGTCAGCGCGAGGATGGCGATCACGGGCAGCACGGGCGGGTACGGTACTCGTCGTGTCCGCCGACGCCTTCGCCTCCGACCTCGCGCGCGAGCTCGCGCCCCAGGCGCTCGAGCGCTTCCTCCGCTACGTCCGCATCGACACCCAGTCGGATCCACGCTCGGCCACGTACCCCTCGACGGCGAAGCAGCTCGACCTTTCGCGACTTCTCGTCCAGGAGCTGCGCGAGATCGGCCTGGCCGACGCGACGCTCACCGAGCACGGCTACGTCTTCGCAACGCTGCCCGCCACGGTCGCGCACCCGACCCCTGTGATCGGCCTGCTCGCGCACGTCGACACGAGCGACGCCGTCAGCGGCGCCGGCGTCCAGCCGCTGCTGCACGAGGGCTACGACGGTGGCCGCATCGTGCTCCCGGGCGACCCGTCGGCACTGCTCGACCCCTCCACCGCGCCCGACCTCGCCGACCACGTCGGCCACACCATCGTCACCAGCGACGGCACGACGCTGCTCGGTGCCGACGACAAGGCCGGCGTCGCCGAGATCATGGCGGCGGCCGCCTATCTCGTCCGCCACCCGGAGCTGCCGCACGGAACCGTGCGCATTGCCTTCACCGTGGACGAGGAGGTCGGCTCCGGCGTCGCGCACTTCGATCTCGGCACCTTCGGCGCCGACGTCGCCTACACGCTGGACGGCTCCAGCGCGGGTGAGATCGAGGACGAGACGTTCTCGGCGATCGAGGCGACGATCACGATCCGCGGCCACTCCGTGCACCCGGGCTCGGCCAAGGGCCGCCTCGTCAACCCGATCAAGCTGGCCGCCCGCCTGATCGAGCGGCTGCCGGCCGACCGCCTCTCGCCCGAGACCACGGAGGGGCGCGAGGGCTTCGTCCACCCGCATCGCCTCGAAGCCGGAGCCGAGGAGGCGAAGCTCGTGTTCATCGTGCGCGACCACGACGACGCAAAGCTGCTCGAGCACGAGGCGCTGCTGCGTCGCCTCGCCGACGAGCTCGCGGCCGAGGAGCCCCGCGCCCAGGTGCGCTTCGACTCCGTCGTCCAGTACCGCAACATGAAGGCCGCGATCGACCGGCTGCCACGCGCGGTCACTGCCGCCGAGGAGGCGATCCGCCGCGCCGGCCTCGAGCCCCGCCGCGAGATCATCCGCGGCGGCACCGACGGGTCGCGCCTCTCGGAGCTGGGCCTGCCCACGCCGAACCTCTTCACGGGCGGCCACGACTTCCACTCGTGCCGCGAGTGGATCTGCGTGCAGGACATGGGCGCGGCCACGGCGACCATCGTCCACCTCGTGCAGGTGTGGGCCGAGTAGGGCCGCGTCCCTCGTTCGAGTGGTGGACAGCCGGCCGCTCCTGTCGATAACAGAGCCATGGCCGGAGGACAGGAACGCCGCTATCGGCATCGCGTCAGCACACGGCGCATCGTCAACTGCCGTTCGATGCTCGCCACCGGCAGCCGCTCGCCCTTCCAGGCCGAGACGATCGACGTCTCGTCCAACGGCATCGGCTTGCTCGTCGACGTGAAGGTGCGCGCAGGCACGCCGCTCACCGTCGAGCTGCGCTTCGACAACCCCAGGCTCAATCTCAAGCTGGACGGCGTCGTCATGCACGCGGCGCCGATGGAGGGCCGCTTCTTTGCCGGCGTGCGCTTCGTCGGGATCCCGCTCGTCCAGGAGCTCGAGCTGTCGCGCTTTGTGATGAACGAGGATCAGCTGCTGCGCGCGAACCGGACGGACCGCGATCACACGGGTGCCGGGGGCGGGATCGCCTCCGACGACCGCCACGGCCGCTGGGGGCGCAGCCTGCCCTCCCGGCTGGCCGCCGCGAGCTGAGCAGGCACCGCCGAGCTACGCTTCACGCGTGCCCGTCCAGGACACCCTGAGCCGGCCATTGCGCGATCTGCGCATCTCGGTAACCGATCGTTGCAACTTCCGCTGCGTGTACTGCATGCCGAAGACGGTCTTCGGCCGCGACTACAGCTTCCTCGACCGCAAGGAGCTGCTGACGTTCGAGGAGATCGCCACGCTCGCTCGCGCCTTCGTCGCGAACGGCGTCGAGAAGATCCGGCTGACCGGCGGCGAGCCGCTGTTGCGCCGCGACATCGAGCGCCTTGTGGCGATGCTCGCAGAGATCCCCGGCCTCGACCTGACGCTTACGACCAACGGCACCCTGCTGCCGCAGAAGGCGGAGGCCCTGCGCGCCGCGGGACTCACGCGGGTCACCGTCAGCCTCGACTCGAACGACGACGCGGTGTTCAAGGCGATGAACGACGTGGACTTCCCGGTCGAGCGAGTGCTCGAGGGCATCGAGGCGGCGGCGGCGGCCGGACTGACGCCGGTGAAGGTGAACATGGTCGTCAAGCGCGGCGTCAACGACGCCTCGATCGTGCCGATGGCACGCCTCTTTCACGGCAGCGGCCACATACTCCGCCTGATCGAGTACATGGACGTCGGCGCGACGAATGGCTGGCGGCTCGACGAGGTCGTGCCGGCGGCCGAGATCGTGCAGCGGATCTCTGCAGAGCTGCCGCTGGAGCCGGCCGCTCAGAACTACCCCGGCGAGGTCGCGCGGCGCTGGCGCTACCGCGACGGCGGCGGTGAGATCGGCGTGATCGCCTCGGTCACGCAGGCGTTCTGTCACGACTGCACGCGGGCGCGGATCTCGGCCGAGGGCAAGCTCTTCACCTGCCTGTTCGCCCAGCGCGGCACCGACCTCCGCGCCCTGGTGCGGCGCGGCGCCGCGGACGACGAACTGGCCGCGGCCGTAGCCGGCGTCTGGCGCGGCCGCGCCGATCGCTACTCCGAGATCCGCTCCAGCGAGACCGCCGCCGTGCCCAAGATCGAGATGTCGTATATCGGCGGGTAGGGCTGTCCGTCCTGCGAAGCGTTACAATTCTGCGTCAGGCTGGGGTGTTGCCACCCGCCAAGTGAGCTGAGCATGGGAACGGTTGAACTCGACACGAGCATGGACGGTGCCCGCAGGCTCTTGCCGCGGGGCTGGCGCCACCTCGCCCTTCAGGTCGGCATCTGGTTCGGCTTCCTGCTGCTCTACCAGCTCGTGCGCGGCCTGGCCAACCGCGACCCGGCCGCCGCCTTCGCCAACGGCCTCAAGGTGATCCACTTCGAGCGCAACGCCACCGGGCTGCTCGAGTTGACGCTCCAGAACTTCGCGGGGACGACGGAATGGCTCGGGACTGTCGCCGCATGGACGTACTGGAACTCCGAGTTCACCGTCGTCGGCCTGGCCCTGTTGTGGGTGTACCTGCGCCGTCACGACGCTTTCCGGCAACTGCGCAACTGGCTTCTGACTGCCAACGTGATCGGGCTGCTCGGCTACGCGCTGATGCCGACGGCGCCGCCACGGTTGTTTCCCGACTTCGGCTTCGCCGACTCGATGGCCGAGTTCGGCGCGCTCAACCACGGCTCCGGCTTCGTCCAGCTCGCCGGGAACCCCTATGCCGCGATGCCAAGCCTGCATTCCACCGACGCGGTCATCGTCGGCGTAACGCTCGCCTATGTCTGCCGACACCGCATTGCCAAGCTGCTCTGGCTGGTGTGGCCCGCCTGGGTGTGGTTCTGCGTGATGGCGACAGCGAACCACTTCTGGCTCGATGTGATCGGTGGCGTGATCGTGGCAGCTCTTGCCTTCGTGATCCTCCGGTACGGGCCTCGGCTCGTCCCCGGCGGCGGCCGACTCCCGGCGTGAGCTTCAAGACGTGGTACGAGTCCGAGGTGCGGCGCGTTGCCATGCGCGCAATGTCGGGCCTTGCCCGGACGCGCGTGTCGCCGAACGCGCTGACCGCGGCCGGAGTCTCGCTCTGCGCTGCCGCGGCCGTACTCGCCACCTTCGAGTACCGCAACGAGATCCTCTTCTTCTGGTTGGGCGCAGGCATCTTCGTGCTCGGCTCGGTCCTCGACATCCTGGACGGCGCGCTCGCCCGGGCGGGCGGTAAGACGACGCCGTTCGGTGCCTTCCTCGACTCGACCACCGACCGCGTCAGTGAAGGCTTCATGCTCGGCGCGATCGCTTTGATCGAGTCACGCAACGGCAACACGACGTCGCTCGCCTTCACGATTGCCGCTATCGCCGGCTCGTTCCTGGTCAGCTACACCCGCGCCAAGGCGGAGATCCTCGGGCTGCGCGGCAACATGGGTATCGGCTCGCGGGCCGAGCGCGTGGCCCTGATCACGGTCGGTCTCGTGCTAGCGCCGTGGGGCGCTCTCTCGATCGCGATCTACGTCCTCGCGGCGACGGCCTGGATCACCGTCGTCCAACGCATCCTGGCCGTCCGCACGCAGCTGCGCGAGCGCGACGCGAACCAGCCCGCCGGCTGAGCCTGTCCGCCGGCCAGGCCTGTCTACCGTACTGTGCTATCAGTGATGACACTGCTCGCGGCAGCCGGAGAACTCGTCGTCCGCTCGC
>JANXXF010000084.1 GCA_025350775.1 Actinomycetes bacterium | reverse complement strand
TCATCGCGCCGGGCATCAAGGCCCCCTACGAGCACGTCCACCACGAGTGCTTCGAGGAGATCATCATGCTTGGCGGCGACACGCTGCTGGCCGACGAGGGGATCATGGCGCCGGGTACCGTCGTCTGCCACCCGCAGGAGTGGTGGCACGGCCCGTTCGCGAGCCGCTCGGGCGCGCTGATCATCGTCCACACGGACGCGCCGATGGGCTACCCGTGGCCGCCGCGCGACTACCCGTTCCAGGACGAGGTCTGCAACGCGTACATGGACGAGCTCGCGTTCGACGTGCCGGCCGAGCACACCCCGTGGGCCGAGACCCCCTGGACGCGCTACCAGGAGAAGGACAAGTTCAAGAAATGGGCGGCCACCAAGGCTGCCGCCGAGTTCGGCGACACGGTCGGCCGTGGTGTCGTCTCGAAGCTGCGCGGCAGCACACACCGCGACGCCTAACACCACCGTTCGCCCAGGAGGGAATCCCCGTGTCCGAGATCCGCGCAATCGACATCACCGTCAACCTGATGGGGCCGGAGGAGATCGCCGGCAAGCACACCGGCGTCGACGATGTCTTTCTCGACAAGATCGGCTTTCCGAAGGAGCTGCGCAAGGGCGTCTCCACCCAGTGGATGCTCGACAAGATGGACGCCGCCCGGATCGACCGCTCGCTGATCATGGCGACGCGGGCGGGAGCCGAGGGTTTGCCGTACTCGTTCGCCATCCCGTACGACCGCGTCGCCAAGCTGTGCGAGGAGCATCCGGACCGCTTCTCCGGTCTCGCCGGCATCGACCCGTCGCGCATCGCGAAGGGTGTCAAGCTGCTCGAGCACGGGGTCAATGACCTCGGCTTCGTCGGCGCGCACCTCTACCCGCACTGGTTCGAGCTCCCGCCCGATCACGCGAAGTTCTATCCCTTCTACTACAAGTGCTGCGAGCTCGACGTGCCGATCATGATGCAGATCGGCCACTGCCTCGACTACAACCGCGACCGCGTGCTGCCGAGCGTCGGCCGGCCGATCACGCTCGACCGTGTCGCCATCGACTTCCCCGAGCTGAAGCTGATCGGCATCCACCTCGGCTGGCCCTGGACCGATGAGATGATCGCGGTCGCGTACAAGCACGCGAACGTCTTCATGTGCGCGGACGCCTACGGCCCGAAGCACTGGCCGAAGGAGTACATCCACTTCCTCAACACGTTCGGGCAGGACAAGTGCATGTTCGGCACCGACTTCCCGGTCATCGACTTCGAGCGCGCGCGCGACGAGATCGACGAGTTCGGCCTGCGCGAGGAGTCGGCCAAGAAGTTCTTCCGCAACAACGCGATCAAGCTCTTCAAGCTCCCCGACGCCCTCGCCGTCTAGGTCGCGGATCCGATGCAGCTGACAAACGAGCGGGCGGCGCTAATCGTCGTCGACATGCAGAACGGCTTCTGCCACGGCCGCGGGTCGTTCGCGGGGCTCGGCCTCGACATCTCCCTGCTGAAGGGGGCGATCCCCGGCTGCGTGCGACTGGTCGAGGCGGCCCGCGCCGCGGGCGTGCCCCTGATCTTCACGCGGTTCGTCTACCGGGCCGACTACCGGGACGGCGGCATCCTCGTGCAGCATCTGCTGCCCGCGATCGCCGAGGTCAACTCGCTGGCCGAGGGCACCTGGGACATGGAGCTCGTCGACGAGCTGCAGCCGGCAGCCGCCGACTTCGTGATCGACAAGAACCGCTACTCGTCGTTCTACGGGACGCGGCTGGAGCCGATCCTGACCAGCCTCGGCATCACCCGGCTGGTGGTGGCGGGCGTGACGACGAACATGTGCGTCGAGACGACCGTGCGCGACGCCATGCACCGCGACTACGAGGTGTTCGTCGTGGGCGATGCCTGTGGCGAGCTGGAGGAGGAGCGGCACCGTTTCGCGCTCAACACGATGGGCTTCGGCTTCGCGCGCGTGGTCGAGGTCGACGACGTGGTCGCCGCCTGGGCCGGGGCGGCGGTGCACAGTGTCTGACCGTCCGGTCACCTTCCGCCCGGTGCTGATCGACACGGGCGTCCGGGCGGCGGCGGCGCGCACCCCGGGCAAGGTTGCGCTCGCGATGGGCGGGCACAGCTACACGTACGCGCAGCTGGTCGAGCGGATCGACCGCGTCGCCGACCTGGCCGCCTCCACGCTCGGGCTGGGCAAGGGCGACCGCAGCGCGCTGATGGCGCCGAACTGCCTCGAGTTCGTCGAGATCGTGCTTGGCACGGCGGCGGCGGGCGGCGTCACCGCAATGGTGAACCCGAAGCTGACCGGGCCGGAGCTGGCGTACATCTGCAACGACAGTGGCGCGCGCGTGCTCTTCGTGCATGCGTCGCTCGAGGCGCTGGCGCGCGCGACCGACCTGCCGACGGTAGAGCGGATCGTCGTTGTCGGCGGCGGCGGCGACTACGAGAGCCTCGTCGCGGCGGCGCAGCCGGTGTGCCCTGCCGTGCAGATCGACGAGTGGGATCTCTTCTCCCTCTCGTATACCGCCGGCACGACCGGTCACCCCAAGGGCGCGATGCTCTCGCACCGCTCGCGCTCGCTCACGTTCCACGCGATGGCGGTCGAGTTCGGCTGCTACTCGCAGGACGACCGTGCGCTGGCGACGGCGCCGCTGTACCACGGCGCCGGCTTCGCGTTCGCCGTCGCCCCCATCGCGAACGGCGGCTTCACCGAGGTCGGCCCGCCCAAGTACGACCCGGAGTGGACGCTGCGCACGCTGCGCGACCTGGAGTTGACCAACGTCTTCTTCGTGCCGACGCACTTCAACGCCATCTTCGCGCTACCGCCCGAGACGCTCGCCGAGGTGAGACCGCGGCACCTGCACACGATCATCTCCAACGCCGCCCCGCTGCCGCAGGCGACGAAGGAGAAGATCGTCGCGTACTTCGGCGAGGGCCTGCTGCACGAGACGTACGGCTCGACCGAGGGCTCGATCGTCAGCAACCTGCGGCCGCCCGACCAGCTGCGCAAGATCCAGTGCGTCGGCCTGCCGATCCCCAACACCGAGGTGAAGCTGCTCGACGACGCCGGCCAGGAGGTCGGCGCGAACGAGGTGGGCGAGCTGTTCAGCCGCAGCCCGTACCTGTTCAACGGCTACTGGGGCCTGCCCGAGGCTACCGCCGAGTCGCTCCGCGACGGCTGGTTCTCGGCCGGCGATCTCGCGGTGAAGGACGACGAGGGCTTCATCTACATCGTCGACCGCAAGCAGGACATGATCATCTCGGGCGGCGTGAACATCTACCCGCGTGAGATCGAAGAGGTGCTCCACCACCACCCGGCCGTCAGGGAGGCCGCGTGCGTGGGCGTCAAGGACGAGTACTGGGGCGAGGCGCTCGCCGCCCATGTCGTCGTCCGCGGCGGCGCCACCCTCACCGAGGCCGAGCTGCTCACGTTCTGCGAGGAGCGCCTCGCGCGCTACAAGCTGCCGAAGTCGATCACGTTCATCGCCGAGCTCCCCCGCAACGCTGCGGGCAAGGTGCTTCGGCGCGACCTCCGAGACCAGGGGAACAGCTAGATGGGACAGCTCGACGGCAGGACAGCGATCGTCACCGGGGCGGCCAGCGGCATCGGCAAGGCGATCGTCACGCTCTTTGCACAGGAGGGCGCGCGCGTGGCGGTGCTCGATCTCGACCTCGACGGGGCGAAGGCCGTGGCCGCCGAGATCGGTGGCGGCGCGTTCGCGCTGAAGGTGGACGTGGCGAAGGAGGCGTCGGTAAACAAGGCCGTGGCCGCGGCGATCGCCAGGCTCGGCGGGGTCGACGTGATGGTGAACAACGCCGGCATCGGCGACTTCGCCCTCACCATCGACATGACGCTCGCGCAGTGGGAGCGGATGATCTCGATCGACCTGACCTCGGTCTTCCTCGGCTGCCGCGCCGTGCTACCGACGATGATCGCGCAGAAGTACGGGCGGATCATCAACACGGGCTCGCAGCTCGGCTTCTGCGGCGCCCCCGGAATGGGTCACTACTGCGCGGCGAAGGGCGGAGTGCACACGCTCACCAAGTCGATCGCCGCCGAGGTGGCCGAGCACGGAGTCACCGTCAACGCGATTGCGCCCGGCCCGACCCGCACGGCGATTCTCGACTCGATCGATGCCGAGGCGATCGGCGTAATCACGAATGACGTGGCGCTCAAGCGGCTCGGCCGGCCCGAGGAGATCGCGCCGACCGCGCTGCTCCTGGCCAGCGAGGTCGGCGGCGGGTACTACACCGGCTCCGTGCTCAACGTCAGCGGCGGCCACGTGATGTAGCGAGCCGGGGGCGGAGCGGCTGTCGTCACACGGGCCGCCCCGCCTGACCGCTGGACGGCACGCCGCTCGCTCAGCCGGCGAGCGGCGTGCCGTGCCAGCCGGCTTCGCGCTTGCGCCAGTACAGCTGGTCGAGCGCCGTCGTCACCGGCCGCGCGCTCTCGCCTCCGCCGATCGTGCGGCCGGCGATCTCGCACACCGGCAGCGCACCGCCCGCCGTCGAGCACGTGAACACCTCGTCGGCATTGAACAGGTCGTACGGCGTGAGGTCGGCCTCGCGGGCCGGAATGCCGAGCTCGGCGGCCAGCTCGAGCATCGTCGCGCGGGTGATGCCGCGCAGGATCTCGCGGCCCGGCGTGATCAGCGTGCCCCCGCTCACCATGAAGACGTTCGACGCCGGCCCCTCGGCGACGTAGCCGTCGCGGGTGAGCCACAGCAGGTCGTCGTAGCCTGCAGCCACCGCCTCGATCCGGGCGAGCTGGAAGTGCAGTCGATCGAGCGACTTGTAGCGCGGGTCGAGCGTGTCCGGGGTGAAGCCGCGCAGCGAGCTGATCATCAGCCGGATGCCGTCGCGGCGGCCCTCGTCGGAGGCGAGGAAGATGTACGGGGCCGCCCACACGATCGTCGTCGCATCGTGGTCGCGCGGGTCGGCGATGATCGCCTTCGGTACGCCACGGGTTGCGATGAAGCGGATCGACGCGTCCTGGAGGCCGTTGCGCCGCGTGGTCTCGAGGATCGCCTCCTTCCACTCTGCCTTGCCCAGCCGGGGCCTGATCGCCGTCGCCTGCAGCGACTGGAAGAAGCGGTCGACGTGCTGGTCGAGCTTGAAGACGACGCCCTTCCACGCCGACACGACGTCGAAGACGCCGTCGCCGAGCAGGAAGCCCTGGTCGAGCACCGACACCCCCGCCTGCGAGAGGGGCCGGTACTCGCCGTTGAGGAAGAGGATGGGCTCGCTCATGCCTTCTTGCCGGCGGGCTTGCGGGCCGCCGGCTGCTTGGCCCGGGCCTTGGCGCCGGCGACCTTCGCCTTCGCGACCTTCGCCTTCGCGGCCTTCGCCTGCTCGGCGGCGGCGAGCTTCGCGGCGGTGGCCTCCAGGCGCTTCGCCGGCTCCTGGCCCTTCCTGACGGCGTAGTAGCCGACGTAGGCGGGCGTCTTCGAGCCCTTGCGGTACCAGGAGATCACCATCGGCACCTTCGCGGCGCGGTAGATGCCGAGCTGCGGGCAGCGGCGGTCGGACTCGTCGGCGAGCTCGGCGATCCGCCGGTCGCTCTCGTCGGTGTCGAGCACGACAGCGAACTGGATCTGCTCGAACTTCGGCTGCAGGTGCAGGTCGAAGAAGAAGCCGCGGATGTCGATCAGCGAGCGGATCGAGGTCTTCAGGTCGCGGTACTCGAAGCCGACGTCGTTGGCGACGACGCGGATCGTGATCGACGTGCAGCCGGCGAGCGCCGCCAGCTGGAGGTGCACCGGCGTCCAGCCGCGCGACTGGCCGCACAGGGTGGGCGGGTCGCCGATGTCGAAGCCCTGCGGCTCGTCCAGCCGGATCGACTGCTGGCCGTCCATGAACGCCTCGACGAGCATCTGCTCGTAGCCGCGCGTCTCGACGTCGGTGATGCCGATGTAGGACGGGTACTGCGGGCCGGGTCCGGCCATTTCGCTCTCCTCGCTGGGGATTCAGGGGCGAATCTAGTGCCCGCCCGCCACGACGATTCAATACGACTTCGGCAGCCCCATCCGCTCGCCCAGGAAGTTGCGCGCCATCTCGTTCGAGATCGGGCTGAACACCTGGAGGCGCGCGTCGCGGAAGTGCCGCTCCATCGGTGACTCCTCGACGAGCCCGTAGCCGCCGAGGATGCGCATGCCGCGGTCGGTGACCCGGTTGACGACCTCGCCGGCGAACAGCTTCGCCATCGTCGACTCGGTGCCGCAGTCCTCGCCGGCGCTCTGCAGGTCGGCCGCGTGCTCGACGAGCAGGCGCATCGCCTTCACCTCGGTGGCCGAGTCGGCGATGGGGTGCTGCACCGCCTGGAAGCCGCCGATCGGCCGGCCGAAGGCGTGACGCTCCTTCGCGTAGCGCGTCATCTCCTCGAGCGCACCTTCGGCGATGCCGAGCGAGATTGCGGCGGCCAGGATCCGCTCGTTGTCGAGCGTCGAGAGCAGGTGGTAGAAGCCGCGCCCGCGCTCGCCGACGATCGCGGTGGCGGGCGCCTGCGCGTCGTCGAGGAAGACCTCGCAGGTGCCGGCCGCCCGCATCCCCATCAGGTGGAGGCGCCGGATCTGCATCGCCGGCTGGTTGGTCGGCGTGAGGATCAGCGAGAGGCCGCGCGCCTTCTTGCCCTCCTCGGCGTCGTCGGTGCGGCAGAGCACGATGACGTACTCCGACTCGTCGGCCAGCGAGGTGTAGAGCTTCTGCCCCTTGATCAGCCAGTGACCCTCGTGCAGGCGTGCGCGGGTGCGCAGGCCGAGGACGTCGGTGCCGCCGTCCGGCTCCGACATGCCGAACGCCATCGTCAGCTCGCCGCGGGCCAGGGCCGGCAGCAACGCCTCGCGCTGCTCGTCCGTCCCGAACGTCTCGATCAGCCGCGCGCCCATCGACACCAGCACCCAGTCCACCGCGAGCGACGCGAAGCCGCGCGCCAGTTCCTCGGTCATCACCACCGACGTGCGCACGTCGGCGCCGACGCCGCCGTAGCGCTCGGACACCGGCAGCGCCAGCCACCCCAGCTCGGCCAGCCGCTGCCACACCGACTTCGGGTAGCGGCGCGCGCTGTCGTACTCCCGCACCTTGGCGGGGGTCAGCTCGTCGCGGAAGAACGCGCGGACGGTCTGGCGCAGGAGGTCGGTCTCGAAGGCGGTGGAGCTGGCCATGACGTCTCCTTTCAGGCTGAGGCGGGGCGGCAGTCCGCTGTGTCTGCGCATCATGCACCGATCAGGCCCATGTTCGGCAAGGAGGCTCCGTTGGATCTGCACGCGCTCGCCGCCCGGCTCGACGCGACCGAGGCCGTCCAGGCCGTCGGCAACCTCAAGGCGCACTACTGCTGGCTGCTCGACGCGCGCAGGCCCGCGGAGGCCGGCGCTCTCTTCACCGAGGACGGCGTGTGGGACGGCGGCGAGCTGTTTGGCCGCCACGAGGGCCGCGAGGCGGTGTCGAGGTTCTTCGTCGACGTGCAGCGCGACAGGCTGCCGTTCTCCCTCCACGGCGTGCTGACCCCGTACATCGAGCGGCGCTCGCCGACGGAGGCCTTCGGCCGCTGGCACCTCAACATGCCCTGCACGTTCCGTGACGCGGACGGCGACCGCGCCGTCTGGGGCGGCGGCTGGTACGAGGACGACTTCGTGAAGGGATCCGACGGCGTCTGGCGGGCGCGCGAGATGCGGCTCACCAGCCACTACTGGACGCCGCTCGACCGTGGCTGGGTCGTCGAGCCGTTCGCCGGCGCGTAGGCCGGCCGTCCGGCGGCGGCCGCCCGGCGCCGCGCGGGACGCGCCAGCGGCCCTACCCCGGCAACGGCGGCTCGCCGAGCACGCCGAGCGCGTCCTCGACTGCCTGTGCCGCGCGCAGCACCGTCGCGTCCTCGCCGCGGCGGCCGACGAGCTGCAGGCCCACGGGCATCCCCGTGGTCGTGCCACGACCCACGGGCACGCTCACGCCCGGGTGCCCCGTCAGATTGAAGATCGCGAGCGTGCGGATGCCGGCGGGGTCGCGATGCTCGGTCGAGCCGTCCGCAAAGGTGACGGCGGGCGTGTCCAGGCGCGAGGCGACCTGGCACTGTGACGGCACCGCGAGGATGTCCACCTCGGCGAAGGCGCCGTCGACGACATCGGTGATCAGGCGGCGGACGCGCTGGGCGTCGACGTAGTCGGTCGCGGGAATCCGCTTCGCCCAGGAGATGTACTCGAAGACGTCGGGCGCGTAGCCCCACGGCTTCTCGACGAGCCACGAGCGATGCCACGCCGCCGACTCGACGATGATCAGCACGAACGCGACTGCCACCGACAGCTGCAGGTGCTCGCCGCCGCGGATCGCGAGCGGCTGGACGCTGGCGCCTGCAGCGCGCAGAGCGTCCAGCCCACGGCGCAGCTCGGCGTCGACCTCGCTCTGGATCGGCTGCCAGAAGAACTCCTCGGGGACGCCGACCCGCAGCCCTTTGACGCCGTCGCGGAGGCCGGGCAGCGCGGGCGTCATCGCCACCGGCACGGCGCTCGGGTCGGAGGCGTCGAAGCCGGAGATGGCGTCGAGCAGCAGCGCGACGTCCTCGACGCGCCGCGCGAGCGGCCCCACCGAGTCCATCGACCAGGCGAGCGGGAAGAAGCCGCTCTTGGGGATGCGGCCGTACGTCGTCTTCAGGCCGACGACGCCGTTGTAGGCGGCCGGCGAGCGCACCGACGCCGCTGTGTCGGAGCCGAGCGAGCCGAAGCCGATGCAGGCCGCCAGACCTGCCCCCGAGCCGCCCGACGAGCCGCCCGGGATGCGCTGGACGTCCCAGGGGTTACGCGTTGGCGGCGTGTCGCCACCCCAGGTGAACTGGTGCGTGTTGGCTTTGCCGGCGATGATCGCTCCCGCCGCCTCCAGCCGGCGCACGGCGACACAGCTCTGGGCGGGGACGTTGTCGGCGAGGATCGGCGAGGCGACCGTCGTTGGCACGCCCGCCACGTCCATCACGTCCTTGATCGTCAGCGGGATGCCGTGCAGCGGGCCGCAGTAGCGTCCGGCGGAGATCTCGCGCTCGGCCTCGCGCGCCCGCGCGTGAGCCTGCTCGTCCATACGCAGGATCAGCGACCGGATGTGCGGCTCCCAGCGGTCGGCCTGCGCGGCGACAGCCTCCGCCAGCTCCACCGGTGAGACCTTGCCCGTGCGCACCAGCCCGGCCGCCTCGGCGAGCCCGAGCAGCGCCAGCTCGCGGCTCATCGGCTGTCGCCCCTGGGCGCCGGATCGGGAAGGTAGATCGTGGCCGGCTCGAGGTTGCGCAGCACCGAGTCCGGTACTGCGCGCAGCGCCGCGAGCACCGCGTCGACGGGGTGCGGCGCGTCGCCGCGGGCCGGCTCGCGAGGCGGCCCGCCGGTCTGCACGCCGGGTTGAGTGGGGGTGTCGCTCATGCCCGTAAGTCTGACGGCCCCGGGGCTGCCGCGCAACGGGCTGTGGGACGTTCTTGCATACAGTATGGTATCTCTGTGGCTCGGATCTTCAACGTTCCTCCCCCGCCTGCCAAGAACGCGAGCCTCGTTGCCACGGAGGTCATCCGCGACGCGATCCTCGACGGCCGCCTGCAGCCGGGGCAGCGGCTCAAGGAGGAGGAGCTCGCCCGCGAGCTCGGCATCAGCCGCACGCCCGTGCGCGAGGCGCTGCTCATCCTGCAGACCGAGGGCATGGTCGAAGCGGCGCCCAACCGCGGCGCCACCGTCCGCAGCTACGACGCCGACGACCTCGGCGAGATGTACCTCCTGCGGGCCGCGCTCGAGGGCCTGGGCGCCCGGCTCGCGGCCGAGCGCGTCA
>JANXXF010000053.1 GCA_025350775.1 Actinomycetes bacterium | reverse complement strand
TCTCGGCCGCAGCTGGCGAGCCGCTCGCCGGCACCGCGCCACGCACCGACCACTGGTTGCTCGTCGAGGTGCGCGGCGCCTGGGAGTCCGACGCGCTCGACAGCACCGGCGTGACGCCGGCCGCCCGCGCCGCCCTCGACGGCTTCCTGGCTGCCGTGCCGCACTCCCGCGTCCTGCTCGTGCGCCAGGCGGCGCGGCGCGACCTGCCCGGCGTCTGCGTGTTCCGCGTCGACGGGCGCGAGGGCAGCGAGTCGATCGCCGCCTGGGAGCTCGAGTCGCTCGACAAGCTGGCCTCGCTCGACCTGGGCGGCGGCGCGGGCGGCGCCGGCGGCGCGGGCGGCGTCACCGTCGACGAGCCGCTGCTGCTGGTGTGCACGCACGGCAAGCGCGACGCCTGCTGCGCCCGCAGCGGCCCGGGCGTCGTCGCGGCGCTCGAGCAGGAGGTCGACCCGGCGTGGGTGTGGCAGTCGTCGCACGTCGGCGGCCACCGCTTCGCGGCCAATCTCGTGTGGCTGCCGCACGGCCTCTACCTCGCCCGGCTCGACGAAGGCGAGATGCCGGCGCTCGGCGATGCCGTGCGCGCGGGCCGCATCCGGCTCGCCCACCTGCGCGGGCGCGCCTCGTACCCGCCGCCCGCCCAGGCGGCCGCCGCCGCGCTCTATGAGCGGCTCGGCGTCAACGCCGTCGACGCGGTCACGCTCGTCGGGGTCGAGACGGGCGAGGACGGCGTCGGCGACGGCGTCTCCACCGTCCGCCTGCACGCCGCCGGCGGCGAGCATGTCTACCGCGTCCGGCCCGAGCCGGCGCCGGCCCTGGTCGTGAGCTGCGGTGGCGAGCCCGAGCCGCAGACCCGGCTCGTCGCGACCCCCGTCGCCTCGCCCGCGTAGCCGCCCGCGCCCCGCGGCCGCGCCCCGCGCCCGCGCCACGCGGCCACCGGCTCCGGCGCCGCCCGCCCGGGTTCCCGGCGCCGCCGCTTCGCCCAGGTAGCCGCCGGCTCCGGCGCAGGCCCCACGCTTCAGCTCGCCGTTACACCGCCTTACGCGGCGTCGACCGCGCCGGGGCCTCTCGCTCTTTCAGACGGATTTCCCACCTCAAGGTGGCGGATTTCCCACCCGTGCCGACGCGAGATCCGCTTTGATCTCCGCCATGCCCTACGAGCCCAGATCGCTCCGCTTCGCCCGCATCGCCGCGGCCGGCCTCGCCATTGTCGCGGTGCTTGTCGCCGCCGGGCTGCTCGTCGGCTCGCTCGGCTCGTAGCGCGCCCTACAGCGAGCGTCGGTAGACCTGAAAGGCCCAGGTCGCGAAGCCGACGGTCACCACGGTGAGCCCCGCGAGCAGCCCGAGGTGCGCCGCCGCCGAGCCCCAGTCGGCACCGGGCAGCACACCCTGCCGCGCCGCGACGACGCCCCACTCGACCGGGTTGAAGCGCGCCAGCCCGGCCATCCAGTGCGGCATCGACGTCCGTGCGATCAGGGTCGAGGAGAGGAAGAGCAGCGGCAGCCCGACGAAGTTGGCCGCCGCGATCATCGTCGCCTCCTTGCGAAAGATCAGCGCCATGCCGTGCGAGACGCCCCCGAACGCGCAGCCGACGAGGAACGACGTCAGCAGCACGAGCAGCCAGCCGGGCGCCCCCGCGTGCGCGCGCACGCCCAGCGCGAGCGCCACGACCAGGATGATCAGCGCCTGCACCGCTGCAATCAGCCCCGAGCGCACGACCTGCGACAGCACGAGCGCGATCCGGCTCGACCGTGTCGCCAGGAACCGCTCCAGCACGTGACGGTCGAGATCCTGGATCATCGCCATGCCGCTCCAGGTGCCGCCGAAGAACGCGTTCATCACGACGATCCCCGGCGTCAGAAAGGTGACGTAGGAGACAGCGCCGAAGCCGGGCAGCTTGACGACGTTGCGGAAGAGCTGGCCGTAGAGGAGCAGCCAGATCATCGGCTGGATGAGCAGCAGCGCGATCCAGATCGGCTCGCGGGCGAGGTTGCGCAGCTGCCGCCCGATCATCCACCAGGTGTGCGCGACGATCCGCGGCACGGTCAGCGCTCCCGTCCGCCGCGGCCGCCGGCGGGCGCGCGCGCGGCGGCCACTGCCTCGGCGTCCTCGGCCCGGAAGTCGCGCCCGGTGTAGTGGAGGTACACCTCGTCGAGCGACGGCCGCGCGATCGTCACCGCGTGGATCGAGACGGCGGCGGCGTCCAGGGCCGACACGATCGTCGCGACCGAGCGCGCGCCCTGGTCGACGAACGCGCGCAACTGGCGGCCGTCGAGCACTGCCTCGTGCACCTCCGGCAGGGCGGCGACCGCGGTGTGCGCCCGCTCCCCGTCGGCGGCCTCCAGCTCGACCGTCACCGAGTCACCCTGCAACGTCTGCTTGAGCGCCTCCGGCGTCCCCTCAACGACGACGGTGCCGCGGCTGACGATGACGAGCCGGCCGGCCAGCCGGTCGGCCTCCTCGAGGTAGTGCGTCGTCAGCAAGATCGTCAGCGTCTCGACGCGGGCGAGCCGCTCGAGCTCCTCCCACAGGGCGGCGCGCGCCTCCGGGTCGAGGCCGGTCGTCGGCTCGTCGAGGAAGAGCACGGCGGGCCGGTGCACGAGGCCCAGCGCGACGTCGAGGCGGCGCCGCATCCCACCCGAGTAGGTGCGCGCCGTGCGGTCGGCGGCATGGGCGAGGCCGAGGCCCTCCAGCAGCTCGTCGACGCGCGTCCGCAGCGCGGCGCCGCGCACACCCTGGATCCGCCCCTGCAGCAGCAGGTTCTCGCGCCCCGTCGCGTCACGGTCGACGCCCGACTCCTGCGGCACGTAGCCGATCGCGCGGCGCACGGCAGCGGGATCGTGCTGCACGCTGTGCCCGGCGACCTCGGCGCGGCCCTCGTCGAATGCCGTCAGCGTCGCCAGGATGCGGACGGTCGTGGACTTGCCGGCGCCGTTCGGCCCGAGCAGCCCGAAGATCTCGCCCTCGCGCACCGCGAACGAGACCCCGTCCAGCGCCAGCACCTGCTTGTAGCGCTTGCGCAGCCCCTCGACGACGATCGCGTCCACCGCCGTGCCCGACTCAGATCACGATCGTGAAGCGATGCTGCGTGTGGTCGGTGATCCAGGTGAACGAGGTCGGCGAGAGGCTGCTCGTGAACTCACCGAAGACAAGGCGCACATACTGGCTGTCGTTGGGCGTGCCGGGCCCGCCGATCGTGCCCTTCCAGCTCTTCCCGGGTGCGAGGGCTGCTGGCAGCGCCGGCTTGACGCTGTCGGCGCGCAATGCCCGCAGCGGCCGCTTGATCTCCGTTTTCGTCGCGTACTCGACGATGCCGAACTGCTTGCTGTTGATGGCGACCTTGCCGTTGCCGCGATTGACGATCTCGACGGTCGCCGACCACGTCTTGCCGGTCGTCTGGAGGGTGCCGACCCGGAAGGTCATGCGGGTCGTCGGGCCCTTGTCGAGCTGCTCGACCCAGTTCAGGGGGACGGTCTCCGCCGAAGCGGCCGCTGCCACCACGAGCGCCGCGACGACGGCGAGCACGCCGGTCACGGCCGGCAACAGGTGTCTCAGCCGCTGCATGCGTGGGATTGTAGACTGCCTCGCCGATGGACCTCTACGAGTATCAGGGCAAGGAGCTGTTCCGGCGCTACGGGATCCCGGTGTCGCAGGGCCGTCTCGCGCTGACACCGCAGGAGGCGCACCAGGCCGCGGTCGAGCTCGGCTGCCCGGTCGTGGTCAAGGCGCAGGTGCTGACGGGCGGGCGCGGCAAGGCCGGCGGCGTCAAGCTCGCCACGAGCCCCGCCGATGCCGAGGAGAAGGCGAAGGGCATCTTCGGCCTCGACATCAAGGGCCACATCGTCCACCGCATCTGGGTCGAAGAGGCCTCCGACATCGCCAAGGAGTACTACCTCTCGGTGACGTTCGACCGCGGCACGAAGAAGCCGCTGTTCATGTTCACCACCGAGGGCGGCGTCGACATCGAGGACGTCGCCGAGAACAACCCGGACGCCCTGGCCAAACTCCACATCGACCCGCTCGAGGGCTTCCAGCCTTACCAGGCGCGCCGCCTCGTCTACGGCGCCGGTGTCACCGACCCGGGCGAGCAGAAGCAGATCGTCTCGATCATCGGCAAGCTCTACGACGCCTTCGTCGGCTGCGACGCGATGCTCTGCGAGATCAACCCGCTGATCGTCACGCCGGACGGCACCGTCAAGGCGCTCGACTCGAAGTTCACCGTCGACGACAACGCGCTCTACAAGCATCCGGAGATCGCGGAGATGCGCGACCTCGCCTCGGTGCCGGCCCAGGAGCGGCTCGCCAAGGAGAAGGGGGTCACCTACGTCAAGCTCGACGGCGAGGTCGGCATCCTCGGCAACGGCGCGGGCCTCGTGATGTCAACGCTCGACGTGATCGCGCTTGCCGGCGGCAAGCCCGCGAACTTCTGCGACCTCGGTGGCGGCGGCGACGCCGACGGAGTCGTGGAGGCGCTCGAGGTAATCCTCACCGACCCCGACGTGAAGGCGATCTTCTTCAACATCTTCGGCGGGATCACCCGCTGCGACGTCGTCGCTGAGGGCATCCTCAAGGCGCTCGAGCGGCTCGACATCGCCATGCCGGTCGTCGTCCGGCTCGACGGCACGAACGCCGAGGCCGGCCGCAAGCTGCTCGCCGATGCCGCCCCGCCGAACCTCCACGTCGAGCCGACGATGCTCGACGCTGCCCGTCGCGCGGTGGAGCTGTCGCGGTGACCACCTCCGCCTGGGACGAGCGCGCCGAGGCCTACCGCGTCAGCGCCACCCACGCCACCGGCGTCGACCTCGACCTGCTCGTCGAGCTCTGCGAGCCGGGCCCGGGCAAGGACGCCCTCGACGTCGCCACCGGCGGCGGCCACGTCGCCCGGCGGCTGCGCGAGGCCGGCTGCCGCGTCACCACCTGCGACCCGTCGCCCGGCATGCAGGCCGATGTGCTCTGCTTCGCCGAGAGCCTGCCCTTCGCGGACGGCTCGTTCGACGCCGTCGCGAACCGCTTCGCCGCGCACCACTTCACCGACATCCACGCCGCCGTCGCCGAGATGGCGCGCGTCTCGCGCGGCCCGGTCGTCGTCGTCGACATGCACTACGCCGACGAGGCCGTCGAGCGCGCCGAGCTGCTGCGCGACCCCGGCCACGTCAAGAC